>NZ_JBFUCJ010000068.1:0-38783 GCF_056405295.1 Variovorax sp. P1_H2
CCGCAAGCAGCGCCGCGCCCGCCATTCCGGGCGCGCCGCCGATGATGGCGACGTCGCCGTAGCTGCCCTTGTGGGAGGACTGCCGGCGGGCGGCCGCAACCGGTGCACCGGGCAGCCGCGCGGCCGGGGGCGCGGCACCGGGGTCGACGTCCAGGTCGTCGAACCAGACTTCGCCGGCGGCATCGCGGCCCTGGGCCGTGAAGAGGCCGGGCTTGAGGGTCAGCAGGCTGAGGCAGAGCCGGCGGGCATTCGTCGGCCCCGGCGAAGCCGGCGGCAGCTCGAACGACAGTGCTCCGGTGTCGGCGTCCAGCCCCGAGGGCGTGTCCACGCTCAGCAGCGGCGCCGGATCGGCGTGCATGCGCCGCAGCCAATCGAGCATGCGGCCTTCGGGTGCCCGCGTGGCGCCGATGCCGAGCAGCGCGTCGATCGCCAGGTCATGCTGCGCCGGTGGCGCGTCGGCGAAGCGGACGCCGGCGTCGCGTGCGCGCTGCAGCGACGCGCGGGCGTCGCCCGGCAGCCGATCCTCCTCGCCGACCCAGGTCACGACCGGCGCGAATCCGCGCAGCTGCAACCGGGCCGCCGCTTCGAAGCCATCGCCGCCGTTGTTGCCGGGCCCGCAGGCGATCCAGAGCGTGCGCGCCTGCGGTGCGATCGCCATCGCAAGGCGCGCGACCGCCAGGCCGGCGCGCTGCATCAGCGTGTGCGGCGGCAGGGCGGCCGCGGCCGATTGCTCGATCCGCCGCGTGGCCGCGACATCGAACAGGGGGGCGGCGGTGGCGGAGGTGATGCGTTGCATGGCGAGCCTTAGTGTTGCAGCAGGCGCTCGATGCCGAGCCCTTCGAGGTCGATGCCGGCGTCGCGGCCGGCGATCAGATCGGCTACGACGCGTGCGCTGCCGCAGGACAGCGCCCAGCCGCTCGAACCATGGCCGAGATTGAGCCAGATGCCCGGCACGCCGCTCGCGCCGAGGATCGGCGGGCCGTCCGGCAGCATCGGCCGCGCGCCCTTCCATTGCTGCACGCCCGAACGCAGCGTCACGGCGCCGGGGAACCAGTCCTGCAGCACCTTGTACAGCGTCTGCAGCGAAGCCGGGTTCAGCTTGGCCTGGGAGCCGCCGAGCTCGGCGCTGCCGGCCACCCGAACGCGCAGGCCGAGCCGCGAGATCGCCACCTTGTAGCGCTCGTCCATCACGGCGCTGCGAGGCGCGTTGAGCGGCTCGCGGATCTGGGCGCTGACCGAGTGGCCGTATACCGGCGCCAGTGGAATGTGCAGTCCCAGCGGTTTCAGCAGCGCGGCCGAGTCGACGCCGGCGCAGACCACCACGGCATCGAAGCGATGCGCCTCGGAGCCCGCGGCCAGCGACAGCGAGGTCGGTGCCGCCCGGCTCAGCGGCGCCAGGTCGCAGTTGAAATGGAACTGGGCGCCGAGCGCCTCGGCCTCCCACTTGAGCAGCAGCGCGAACTGCCTGCAGTTGGCGACTTCGTCGTCCGGCAGATGGATGGCGCCGGCCAGCGCGGTGTCGGTGCTGAGCGCCGGCTCGATCTTGCGGGCCTCGTCCGCGTCGAGCTCGCGGAAATTGCTGCCGGCCGCGCGCAGCACCTCGAGCCCGGCCTGCACCAGCTTCTTCTCGCGCTTGGAGCGCAGCAGCACCATGTAGCCGTCGCTGCGCTCGTACTCGAGTTCGCAGGCCTCGCTGATGGCGTGCAGCCGGTTGCGGCTGTAGAAGGCCAGGCGCTGCATCCGGGAACGGTTGGCCAGGTAGGTTTCGAGCTTGCAGGCGCGCTGCCAGCGTGCCATGAAACCGACATCGCGAGACGACAGCGGCCAGCGCAGCTTGACCGCGCCATGCGTGGACAGCAGCGAGCGCAGCACCTTGGCGCGCATGCCGGGTCCGGCCCAGGGGGTCACGTAGCCGGGCGCGACCACGCCCGCATTGGCGAAACTCGACTCCTCGGCGGCGGCACCGCGGCGCTCGAAGACCGCCACCTCATGGCCGTCGGAGGCCAGCTCCCATGCAGTGGTGACGCCGATGATCCCGGCTCCCACGATTGCGATTTTCATTCGTTACTTTGGCGGTGAAAGGTAGGGGTCGGTGCCCACGCGAGCGCACCGGCCCTGGCGACTTTATAGCGCCCGTTCGGCTTGCAGGGCGACGGCCAGCACCGCATCGTCGTGCAGCGCGGCATGCCACAGCATCAGCCCGACCGGCAGTTCGCCTTCGGCGTGGCAGGGCAGCGAGATGGCGCAGCCGTCCAGCATGTTGACCACCGAGGGGTTGCGCAGCAGCAGGGCGTTGACGCGGAAGAACTCGTCGTCGCGGGCCTCGCCCGGCGCGACGCTGGCGATCGTCGGCGCGGTGATCGGCACGGTCGGCGAAAGCACCGCGTCGAACGGCGACAGCAGCTGCTCCATGCGCACGATCCAGTCGCGCCGGGCATGGACCAGGTCGATGTATTCGTGCGCCCGCATCGTGGCGCCCTTGAGGATGCGCTGCGCCACGCGCGGGTCGTAGCCGGCGCCGCTGCGTTCCAGCAGCAGGCGGTGCCAGGCGTAGGCCTCGGCAGCCGAGAAGCCGCCGGTGGCGTTGATCGCGGGCAGGTCGGCCAGCGGCGGCAGGTCGATCTCCTCGATGCGTGCTCCGGCCTTGCCGAGTTGGCCCAGGGCCCGTTCGAAGGCCTTGGCGACCACCGGGTCGAGGTCGTCCTGGAACAGCTTCCGGACCACCGCCAATCGGTAGGCGGCCAGCGGCGCCGTGCCGGGCGTCACCCGCCGCGCCGCGAGGATCTGGTGCGCCGTGACCGCATCGCGCACCGAGCGTGTCATGGCGCAGACAGTGTCGAGCGTGGTCGACAGGGGCAGGGCGCCTTGCGCCGGCACCAGCCGCGCGGTGCTCTTGAAGCCGACGATGCCGTTCAGCGCCGCCGGAATCCGGATCGAGCCCCCGGTATCGGAGCCGAGTCCGATGAAGGCCGCCCCGCCGGCCACGGAGATCGCGGCCCCGGACGACGAGCCGCCCGGGATGCGTGGGGTGGCGGGATCGGCGAGGTTGGCCGGCGTGCCGTGGTGCGGGTTGACCCCGACGCCCGAAAAAGCGAACTCGGTCATGTTGGTGCGGCCCAGCAGGGCGCCGCCGGCCGCGCGAAGGCGTGCCACGGCGACCGCGTCGGCGCGCGCCGACGGCGCATGGGTCAGCACCACCGACCCGGCCGGCGTCGGCTGGCCCGCGATGTCGAACAGGTCCTTGGCCGAGAAGGCCAGCCCGGCGAGCGGCTGGTCGCGCCGGGCGGCGGCGGCTTCCGCGCGGGCCTCGTCCGGCATCGTGCGGGTGAAGGCGTGCGCGCAGGCCGGCGAGGCGGCGGCGGCGAGGCTCTGCGCCAATTCGGTGCGAGCGTCGGAGGTGGTCGCCAGCAGGGCGAGGCGGGTGGCGTGCAGGTCGGGTCGCATGGTAAGGGTGGCCGGTCGGAGGAGGGGCAAGGGGCGGTGCGTGCTATACTCCTTGGGTTTCGCCCAAGCGGCCACAAGCCAATTCCACGAGGAAATTGGGCGAGACGCATCCGCAAACCAGCCCATTCAAGGTGTTGCAAGGCTTTCCCTCAGTGGAAAGCACGCAAAACGGGCTGGATTTTAGACCCAACCTTTGGAGTTATTCCTTATGTCGACCACCATGCGCGAAATGCTGGAAGCCGGTGTCCATTTCGGCCACCAGACCCGCTTCTGGAACCCCAAGATGGCCCCGTACATCTTCGGCCATCGCAACAAGATCCACATCATCAACCTGGAAAAGTCGCTTCCGATGTTCCAGGACGCGATGAAGTACGCCAAGCAGCTCACCGCCAACCGCGGCACCATCCTGATGGTCGGCACCAAGCGCCAGGCCCGCGAGATCGTGGCTGCCGAAGCCCGCCGCGCCGGCGTGCCCTTCGTCGACACCCGCTGGCTCGGCGGCATGCTGACCAACTTCAAGACCGTCAAGACCTCGATCAAGCGCCTGAAGGACATGAAGGCCCAGCAGGAAGCCGGCCTCGACAGCCTGAGCAAGAAGGAGCAACTGACCTTCTCGCGCGAAATCGCGAAGCTCGAAAAGGACATCGGCGGCATCCAGGATATGAACGCGCTGCCCGACGCCATCTTCGTGATCGACGTCGGCTTCCACAAGATTGCCGTCGCCGAAGCCAAGAAGCTCGGCATCCCGCTGATCGGCGTGGTCGACTCGAACCACTCGCCTGAAGGCATCGACTACGTGATCCCCGGCAACGACGACTCGTCGAAGGCTGTCACGCTGTATGCCCGCGGCATCGCCGACGCGATCATCGAAGGCCGAAACAGCGGCGTCAACGACGTCGTGAAGGCCGTGGCTGAAGGCGGTTCCGACGAATTCGTCGAAGTCGAAGAGGGCGCTTCCGCCTGATTCAAGCTCGCTCGAGCCTGAAGAAGGGGCTTCGTTGCCCCTTTTTTTTAATCTGATTTTCGCGGACGCCCGTGCGGCGGCCGCAACTGACAAACCGAACGGAGTACACACATGGCAACGATCACCGCAAGCATGGTTGGCGAACTGCGCGCAAAAACCGACGCCCCGATGATGGAATGCAAGAAGGCCCTGACCGAGGCCGACGGCAACATGGACAAGGCCGAAGAGCTGCTGCGCATCAAGCTCGGCAACAAGGCCGGCAAGGCCTCGGGCCGCATCACGGCCGAAGGCGTGGTCGCCGCGTACGTCGATGGCGATGCCGGCGCCATGATCGAGATCAACTGCGAAACCGACTTCGTCACCAAGAACGACAGCTTCCTCGCGCTGGCCAATGCCGCCGCCATGCTGGTCGCCAAGAACAACCCGGCCGACCTGGCGGCGCTGGGCGCCCTGGCCTACGAGCAGGATGGTTTCGGCCCGACGCTGGAAGACGTGCGCAAGGGCCTGATCGGCAAGATCGGCGAGAACATGAGCTTCCGCCGCTTCAAGCGCTTTGCCGGTACGGCCAAGCTGGCGTCGTACCTGCACGGCACCCGGATCGGCGTGATGGTCGAGTTCGAAGGCGACGAAACCTCGGCCAAGGACGTCGCGATGCACATCGCCGCGATGAAGCCGGTCGCGATCTCGGCATCGGACGTGCCGGCCGACCTGATCGAAAAGGAACGCGCGGTTGCCGCCGGCAAGGCCGAGGAAGACCGCAAGGTCGCCGAAGCCGCCGGCAAGCAGCCGCAGCCGGCCGACATCGTTGCCAAGCGCATCGAGGGCGGCGTGCAGAAGTACCTGAAGGAAGTCTCGCTGCACAACCAGGCTTTCGTGAAGAACGACAAGCAGACCGTCGAGCAGATGCTCAAGGTCGCCAACACCTCGATCAAGGGCTTCACGCTCTACGTGGTGGGCGAAGGCATCGAGAAGAAGGTCGACGACTTCGCGGCCGAGGTGGCGGCGCAGGTCGCTGCTGCCAAGGCTGCGGCCTGAGTCACGCCGCCGGCGGCAGCGCACGTGACGCGCTRCCGCTTCTTCACAGTCACGTTTTACACTCGCACCCGCTCATCTCAAAGGAACCGCCCATGCCCGACACCCGCCCAGCCCACAAGCGAATCTTGTTGAAGCTGTCGGGCGAGGCGCTGATGGGGGACGACGCCTTCGGCATCAACCGCGCGACCATCGTGCGCATGGTGGGCGAGGTGGCCGAGGTCGTGAACATGGGCGTCGAGGTGGCGGTCGTCATCGGCGGCGGCAACATCTTTCGCGGCGTTGCCGGTGGTTCCGTGGGCATGGACCGCGCCACGGCCGACTACATGGGCATGCTGGCCACGGTGATGAACGCGCTGGCGCTGGCCGACGCGATGAACAAGCAGGGCCTGATCGCCCGCGTGATGTCGGCCATCGCGATCGAGCAGGTGGTCGAGCCTTACGTGCGCCCCAAGGCCCTGCAGTACCTCGAAGAGGGCAAGGTCGTGATCTTCGCCGCCGGCACCGGCAACCCCTTCTTCACGACCGACACGGCGGCCGCGCTGCGCGGTGCCGAGATCGGCGCCGAGTTGGTGCTGAAGGCAACCAAGGTCGATGGCGTCTACACCGCCGATCCCAAGAAGGATCCGAGCGCCACCCGCTACACCAACCTGAGCTTCGATGAAGCCATCGCACAAAACCTCGGCATCATGGACGCCACGGCCTTCGCGCTGTGCCGCGACCAGAACCTGCCGATCAAGGTGTTCTCGATCTTCAAGAACGGCGCACTCAAGCGTGTCGTGATGGGCGAGGACGAAGGCACCCTCGTGCACGCTTGAGGAGAATGAACCCATGACCATTGCAGACATCCGCAGTGCGACCGACGCCAAGATGAACCAGTCGCTCGCCGCCTTCCAGAACAACCTGACCAAGATCCGTACCGGCCGCGCCAATCCGGCCTTGCTGGATTCGGTCCATGTCGACTACTACGGCTCGTCGGTGCCGCTGTCGCAGGTGGCCAACGTCGCGCTGCTCGACTCCCGCACGATCAGCGTCCAGCCCTGGGAAAAGGGCATGGGTGCCAAGATCGAGAAGGCGATCCGCGAGAGCGACCTGGGCCTCAACCCGGCCTCGATGGGCGACCTGATCCGGGTTCCGCTGCCGCCGATGAGCGAGGAGCGCCGCAAGGAAATGACCAAGCTGGTGCGCAACGAAGGCGAGACCGCCAAGATCGCGACGCGCAATCTGCGCCGCGACGCCAACGATGCGATCAAGAAGCTGGTCAAGGACAAGCTGGCCTCGGAAGACGACCAGAAGCGGGCCGAGGCCGAGATCCAGAAAGTGACCGACCGCCACATCGCGGAAATCGACCGCCTGGTGACCGCCAAAGAAGCCGAGATCATGGCTGTCTGAGGTCACATGCCCCCACGCTCATCACCTCGTGTATCACTGCCCCTCGAGGGGGCGCTCAGAGCCCTTCGGGCGGCCGGGCGGGCTCTGACATGAAGCAAGTCGGCCCCGCGGTTCCCCATCACATTGCCATCGTCATGGACGGCAACGGCCGCTGGGCGACGCGCCGCTTCCTGCCGCGCGTCGCGGGGCACAAGCAGGGCGTCGAGTCGCTGCGGCGCTGCGTCAAGGCCTGCGTGGCACGCAACGTCGCAGTGCTCACCGTGTTCGCCTTTTCGTCCGAGAACTGGAACCGGCCGGTCGAGGAAGTGTCGGGCCTGATGGACCTGATGGTCGGTGCACTGAGCCGCGAGGTGCCGAAGCTGAGCCAGGACGGCGTCCGGCTGCACTTCGTCGGCGAGCGCGGCGGGCTGTCCGAGAAGATGATCGCCGGCCTGGTCCAGGCCGAAGCCGCGACGGCGCACAACAGCCGTCTGGTGCTCAATGTCTGCTTCAACTATGGCGGCCGCTGGGACATCGCCCGCGCCGCAGCCCAGGTGGCCGCCCGCGGCCAGCCCCTGACCGAGGCCAACCTCGATGCCGCCATGGCGCTCGCGCACGTGCCCGACCCCGATCTGTTCATCCGCACCGGCGGCGAGCAGCGGCTGTCGAATTTCCTGCTCTGGCAGAGCGCCTACGCGGAACTGTTCTTCAGCGACCGCCTGTGGCCCGAGTTCGACGAGGCAGCCCTCGACCAGGCCATCGCCGCGTTCCAGCGCCGCGAACGCCGCTACGGCCAGACGTCCGAGCAGCTCGGCGCCGGCGGTCCAGGCGATCAGCGAGTCGCCTGAGCGCATGCTCAAACAACGCATCATCACTGCGGTCGTCCTGCTGGCGATCCTGCTGCCCGCGCTCTTCTATCCCTCGCACGTGCCCTTCGCCTGCGTGATGCTGGCGCTGATCGGGGCCGCGGCCTGGGAGTGGGGCCGCCTCAACGACTACGGCCCGCGCATGTCGCTGTTCCTGGGCGCCGAGATGGTGCTGCTGTGCGCGCTGTCCTGGTGGCTGGGCCTGCTGCAGAGCCCGCTGCTCGGCGTCTGGATCGTCGCCAGCGCAGCCTGGGTGCTCGGCGGTGCCGCGCTGCTGCGGGTCGCGGTGCCCGGCTGGCCGCGCGTGCCCAAGGGGCTGCGCCTGGTCGGCGGCCTGCTCGCCCTCTGGGTGGCCTGGCTGGCGGCGGTACAGGCACGCATGGTGGGCATCAATTTCCTGCTCTCGATCCTCGTGCTGGTCTGGGTCGCGGACGTCTTCGCGTATTTCACCGGCCGGGCCTTGGGGCTCAAGTTCACCCGCAACAAGCTGGCGCCGACCATCAGTCCCGGCAAGAGCTGGGAGGGTGTCTGGGGCGGCATGGCCGGCGTGGTCGTGCTGGCGCTGGCCTGGGCCTGGGGCGACTCGGCTGCCCAGGCGACGGTCGCCAGCCTCTACACGCGGCTGGCCGAACGGGGCTGGTGGCTGCTGCTGATCGGGGTGGTCTTCATGGCGGCCATGAGCGTGGTCGGCGACCTGGTCGAGTCGCTGATCAAGCGCAGCGCGGGCGCCAAGGACAGCAGTGCCCTGTTGCCCGGCCACGGCGGCGTGCTCGACCGGATCGACGCCTTGCTGCCCACGCTGCCGATCGCCATGATGCTGGCTTTCCTATGATTCCAATCAGACAACGCGTCACGGTGCTCGGTTCGACCGGCTCCGTCGGCGTCAGCACGCTCGACGTGATCGCGCGCCATCCCGAGCGCTTCGAGGTCTTCGCCCTGTCGGCAGCGACCAAGGTGGACGAACTGTTCGCGCAATGCGTGCATTTTTCGCCGCAGTTCGCCGTCATGGCGAGTGCGCCGCATGCGGCGCTTCTGGCCGACAAGCTGAAGGCGAGCGGCTTGCCGACGCGGGTGCTGAGCGGCGAGGGCGCCATCGAGGAGATCGCTTCGCACGAGCAGGCCGACGCCGTGATGGCGGCCATTGTCGGCGCCGCCGGGCTCGGCCCCTGCCTGGCGGCCGCGCGGGCCGGCAAGCGGCTGTTGCTCGCCAACAAGGAGGCGCTGGTGGTCGGTRGCGAGCTGTTCATGCACACGGTCCAGGAAGGCGGCGCGGCGCTGCTGCCGATCGACAGCGAGCATTCGGCGATCTTCCAGTGCCTGCCCGAGGATCGCCGGACCTGGGCCGAGCGCGTCGACCACGTCCTGCTGACGGCCTCCGGCGGCCCGTTCCGGCAGCGCGATCCCCGGACGCTGGCCGAGATCACGCCCGAGCAGGCCTGCGCCCATCCGAATTTCTCGATGGGGCGCAAGATTTCCGTCGACTCGGCCACCATGATGAACAAGGCCCTCGAAGTGATCGAGGCCCGCTGGCTGTTCGACCTGACGCCCGAGCAGGTCAAGGTGGTGATCCACCCGCAGCAGATCATCCACTCGATGGTTCAGTTCCAGGATTCGTCGGTGATCGCGCAGCTCGGCACGCCGGACATGCGGGTGCCGATCGCCTGTGGCCTGGCCTGGCCGGAGCGCATCGAGAGCGGCGCCGGCAGGCTGGACTTCGCCTCGCTGGCGGCCCTGACCTTCGAGGCCGCCGACGCGATGCGTTTCCCGGGACTGCACCTGGCATGGCATGCGCTGCGGGCTGCGCCCGGGACCACTGCGGTGCTGAATGCGGCCAACGAAGTGGCGGTCGAGGCCTTCCTCGACCGGCGGCTGCGCTTCGACCGCATTCATGCGGTCAACCTGGAAACTTTGGAGCGGGTGCTGCCCTCCAAACCCTCGTCGCTCGCGGACTTGCTCGACCTGGACGCCGGCGCCCGTGCCGCGGCCCGTGCCGCGGCGCTTCGTTTCGCGGCCTGATCCCATTCAACCCCGGGGAATCCGATGCTCACAGTCGTTGCCTTCATCGTCGCGCTCGGCCTGCTGATCGCCGTGCACGAATACGGGCACTACCGGGTCGCGGTCGCTTGCGGCGTCAAGGTGCTTCGTTTCTCCGTGGGCTTCGGCAAGACGCTCTATCGCTGGCAGCCGAAGCGCCAGCATCCGGGCCAGAACACCGAGTTCGTGATCGGCGCCTTCCCGATCGGCGGCTACGTCAAGATGCTCGACGAGCGCGAGGGGCCGGTGCCCCCCGAGGAGCGCCATCGCGCCTTCAATACCCAGCCCCTTCGTTCCCGCGCCGCGATCGTTGCCGCCGGCCCGATCGCCAACCTGCTGCTGGCGGTCGTGCTCTACACACTGGTCAACTGGATCGGCGTCCTGGAGCCGGCTGCGACGCTGGCCCGTCCGGTGGCGGCATCGCTGGCCGAGCAGGCGGGACTGCAGGGCGGCGAACACATCGCACGGGCCGGTTTCGACGGACAACTGGAGGCCGTGCAGTCCTTCGAGGACCTGCGCTGGCGCATGACGCGTGGAGCGCTCGACGGCCGCGACCTGACGCTGGAGATCGCAGGCGAGGGTGGCCGGCCGGCGCGCGAACTCGTGCTGCCGCTGAGCCGCCTCGAGGCCAGGGATGCGGATGCGCAGATGTTCCGCAAGATCGGCGTCATCGCACCGATGACCCGCGCCGAGATCGGCGAGGTGATGGCGGGCAGCGCCGCCGAGCGTGCCGGCCTGCGCAACGGCGACCTGGTGCGCTCGGTGGGTGCGACGCCGATCGTCGATGGCCTGCAGCTGCGCGAGGCGATCCGGGCCTCGATCGACAGCGGCCAGCCGCGCACGCAAGCCTGGCAGGTCGAGCGCGGTGGCCAGTCGATCCGCATCGATGTCACGCCGGAGGTCCGCGACGAGCCGACCGGCAAGATCGGCCGCATCGGCGCCTATGTCGGCGCCCCGCCCGAGATGGTGCTGGTGCGACAGGGCGTGGTCGACGGCATCTGGCGCGGCGTGGTCCGCACCTGGGAAGTGTCGGCACTCACCGTTCGCATGATGGGCAAGATGGTGATCGGCGAGGCCTCGCTCAAGAATCTCAGCGGGCCGCTCACGATCGCCGACTACGCCGGCAAATCCGCCAGCCTGGGACTGACCCAGTACTTGGTGTTCCTGGCCCTGATCAGCGTGAGCCTGGGGGTCTTGAACCTCATGCCGCTGCCGGTCCTCGATGGTGGACACCTGATGTATTATCTTTGGGAGGGCCTGACCGGCAAGAGCGTCTCCGACGCCTGGATGGAAAGGTTTCAGCGCGGCGGTGTCGCGCTGCTGCTGGTCATGATGTCGATCGCACTCTTCAACGACGTCACGCGGCTCTTTGGTTAACTTTTCTGCCAGCCCTTTCCGGCCCTGGCCCAATTCACAGATGAACACAACATTCAGTCGCTTTCGCCTGCGCAGCGTTGCCGCGGTAGTGGCCAGCGCCCTGGCGGCCACGGCGGCCTGGGCGGTCGAGCCTTTCACCGTACGCGACATTCGTGTCGAAGGCCTGCAGCGGGTCGAGCCGGGAACGATCTTCGCCTCGATGCCCCTGCGCGTGGGCGACATCTACAACGACGAACGTGGTTCTGCCGCCATCCGGGCGCTGTTCGACCTGGGTCTGTTCAAGGACGTGCGCATCGACGTCAACGGCAACGTGCTGGTGGTGATCGTCGAGGAGCGGCCGACCATTGCCGATGTCGACTTCGTCGGCACCAAGGAATTCGAGAAGGCGGCGCTGCAGAAGGCTTTGCGCGAGGTCGGCCTGGCCGACGGGCGCCCCTACGACAAGGCGCTGACCGACCGTGCCGAGCAGGAGCTCAAGCGCCAGTACGTGAGCCGCAGCCTCTACAACGCGCAGGTCGTGACCACGGTCACGCCGATCGAGCGCAACCGCGTCAACCTGACCTTCACCGTCACCGAAGGCGACCCGGCGCGTATCCGCGAAGTGCACATCGCCGGCAACAAGGACTTCAGCGAGTCGACCCTGCTGAGCCTGTTCGACCAGGACGCCGGCGGCTGGCTCAGCTGGTACACCAAGTCGAACCAGTATTCGCGCGCCAAGCTCRMYGCCGACCTCGAGACGCTGCGCTCGTACTACCTGTCGCGCGGCTACCTCGAGTTCCGCATCGACTCGACGCAGGTGGCGATCTCGCCCGACCGGCAAGACCTCTCGGTCACGGTCAACMTCACGGAGGGCGACAAGTTCGTGGTCTCCGGCGTGAAGCTCGACGGCAACTACCTGGGCCGGGAAGAAGAGTTCAAGACGCTGGTCACCATCAAGCCCGGCGAGCCCTACAACGCCGAGCAGGTGACCCAGACCACCAAGGCCTTCTCAGACTATTTCGGCTCCTTCGGCTATGCCTTCGCGCGCGTGCAGGCCACGCCCGAGATCGATCGCACGACCAACCGGGTGGCGCTGACCCTGAACGCGCAGCCGGAGCGCCGGGTCTACGTGCGGCGCGTCGCCATCGGTGGCAACAACCGCACGCGCGACGAAGTGATCCGGCGCGAGTTCCGCCAGTACGAGGCCTCCTGGTACGACGGCGACAAGATCAAGCTGTCGCGCGACCGGGTCGACCGCCTGGGCTTCTTCAAGGAAGTCACGGTCGACACGCAGGAGGTGCCGGGCGTGCCCGACCAGGTCGACCTGACGATCGAGGTGACCGAGAAGCCGACCGGCTCGCTGCAGCTGGGCGCCGGCTTCTCGAGCGCCGACAAGGTCAGCCTGACCTTCGGCATCTCGCAGGAGAACGTGTTCGGTTCCGGCAACTACCTCGGCGTGCAGGTCAACACCAGCAAGTACAACCGCACGCTGTCGCTGATCACCACCGACCCCTACTTCACGAAGGAAGGGATCTCGCGCACCTTCAGCCTCTACACCACGACCACCCAGCCCTACTACGCCAACATCGACGGCAACTACAGGCTGACCAATGAGGGCGGGTCGATCCGTTTCGGCGTGCCGTTCAGCGAGCGCGACACGGTGTTCTTCGGCGCCGGCGTGGAGCGTTATCGCTTCGACCCCGGGACCTCCATTGCCGGCTACGTGCCGAACTCCTACCAGACCTATTTCGGCTGCCTCACCGGACCGAGCAACTTCCTGCTGTTTTGCAACAACCCGAGCGTCTCGGGCATCCCGTTGACCATCGGCTGGGCCCGCGACGACCGCGACAGCGCGCTGGTGCCGACCAATGGCGTCCTGCAGCGCGCCAACCTCGAGGTCGGCGTTGGCGGGGACATGAAGTACTACAAGGCCGCCTACCAGTACCAGCAGTTCTTCCCGCTCAGCAAGCAGTACACCTTCGCGATCAATGGCGATCTGGGCTACGCCGGGGCGTACAGCGGCCAAGTCTACCCGATCTTCAAGAACTTCTACGCCGGCGGCCTGGGTTCGGTGCGCGGCTTCGAGCAGAACTCGCTCGGCCCGCGCGACATCCCGTTGATCGGCCAGACCGTGGGCGCCGCGATCGGCGGCACCAAGAAGGCGGTCTTCAATGCCGAGCTGAGCACGCCATTCCCGGGCGCCGGCAACGACCGGACGCTGCGTCTCTATACCTTCCTCGACGTCGGCAACGTGTTCGGCGACCGCACGCCGTGGTCGACCGACGCGCAGTGGGATTCGATCAAGAAGCTGCGGGCTTCGGTGGGCCTGGGCATCAGCTGGGTTTCGCCGCTGGGTCCGCTGCGGATCGCCTACGCCCTCCCGGTCGTGTATCAGCAGGAAGACCTGAGCCAGCTGATCCCCCAGGATAGAATTCAGCGTTTGCAATTCCAGATCGGAACCACCTTCTAATGACTCCATTGCTCCGTGCCGCCGGCGCGCTGCTTGTTCCTGTCTTCATGGCCGCAGGGATGCCTGCCCATGCGCAGGAAACGTTCCGCATCGGTTTCGTCAATCCGGACCGGGTGCTGCGCGAAGCGCAGCCGGCGAAAGCCGCCCAGGCCAAGCTGGAGGCCGAGTTCCTCAAGCGCGAAAAGGATCTGACGGCACAGGGCGCGGCACTCAAGGCGGCGTCCGAGCAGTTCGATCGGGAGGCGTCGACGCTGTCCGAAAGCCAGCGCTTGGTGCGCCAGAAGGCGCTGGTCGACCAGGATCGGGATTTCCAGCGCCGTCGTCGCGAATTCCAGGAAGACCTGAACGCACGCAAGAACGAAGAGCTGCAGCAGGTCTACGAGCGTGCCAACCGCGTAGTCAAGCAGGTGGCCGAGGCTGAGAAGTACGACGCCATCCTCCAGGAGGCGATCTACATCAACCCGAAGCACGACATCACCGAAAAGGTGATCAAGGCGCTCAACGCGTCGACCAACGCGTCGACCTCCCCCGGCGGCAAGTAGCGCCATCTATCGGCGTGGCACTGCGGCTAGGCGCAATCGTTGAAGCTCTCGGAGGCGAACTCCAGGGCGATCCCGGGCTCTCGATCGAGCGGCTGGCGCCGCTGGCCACGGCGGAGGGCGACGCGATCGCCTTCCTGAGCCATCCGAAGTACCAGAAAGAGCTTGCGGCCTCGCGCGCCGGCTGCGTGATCGTGGCGCCGGCGATGCGCGAAGCGGCGGCGGCGCGCGGTGCCTTCATCGAGACGGCCGATCCCTATCTCTACTTTGCACGCCTCACCCAGCTCTGGAAGAAGGCCCATGCCCGGCCCGAGGCGGCGCGCATCCATCCCAGCGCGGTGATCGACCCCGACGCGTCGATCGATCCGAGCGCCCGCATCGGCGCCCTGTGCGTGATCGAGCGCGGCGCCCGCATCGGGGCCGACACGGTGCTGAAGTCCGGCGTGACCGTGGCCGAGGACTGCGTGATCGGCGCGCGCTGCCTGCTGCACCCGGGCGTTGTGATCGGCGCCGACGGCTTCGGCCTCGCGCCGCACGAAGGTGCCTGGGTCAAGATCGAGCAGCTCGGCGCGGTGCGTATCGGCGACGACGTCGAGATCGGCGCCAACACCTGCATCGACCGCGGCGCCCTCGAGGACACCGTGATCGAGGACGGCGTCAAGCTCGACAACCTGATCCAGATCGGCCACAACGTGCGCATCGGCAAGCACACCGCGATGGCCGGCTGCGCCGCCGTCGCCGGCAGCGCCACCATCGGGGCCCATTGCACGATCGGCGGCCGGGCCGGCGTGCTGGGGCACCTGACCATTGCCGACCACGTGCACATCTCGGCCACCTCCCTGGTGACGCGATCCATTCTCAAGCCCGGTCACTACACCGGTGTGTTTCCCATCGACGACAATGCCGCCTGGGAAAAAAACGCTGCCACGCTCAAGCAACTGCACAGTCTGCGGGAGCGCCTCAAGGCGCTGGAAAAAATGACGATGCAGGACAAGAAATCATGACGACGCTCGATATCCATCAAATCCTCAAGCTGCTGCCTCACCGATACCCGTTCCTGCTGGTGGACCGCGTGCTCGAGATGGAGAAGGGCAAGCGCATCACGGCACTCAAGAACGTGACCATGAACGAGCCCTTCTTCAACGGCCATTTCCCGCATCGCCCGGTGATGCCCGGCGTGCTGATGCTGGAGGCGATGGCGCAGGCCGCCGCGCTGCTGTCCTTCCATTCGCTCGACATCGTTCCCGACGACAACACGGTCTACTACTTCGCGGCCATCGACGGAGCCCGCTTCAAACGGCCGGTCGAGCCCGGTGATCAGCTCACGCTCGAAGTCGAGATCGAGCGCATGAAGGCCGGCATCTCCAAGTTCAAGGGCCGTGCGCTGGTCGGCTCCGAACTGGCCTGCGAAGCGACGCTGATGTGCGCGATGCGCCAGATCAACTGACGCTGGTGTTCTTTCTCGCATGACCCTGATTCATTCGACGGCCATCGTCGACTCCCGGGCCGAACTCGACCCCACGGTCCGTGTCGGCCCCTACGCCGTGATCGGCCCGCAGGTGCGGGTCGGCGCCGGCACGACCATCGGCGCCCATTGCGTGATCGAGGGCCGGACCACGCTCGGCCGCGACAACCAGGTGTTCCAGTTCGCCTCGCTGGGCGCGATGCCGCAGGACAAGAAGTACGCCGGCGAACCGACCGAGCTGGTGATCGGCGACCACAACACGATCCGCGAGTTCTGCACTTTCAATCTCGGGACGGTGCAGGACATCGGCACCACGCGCATCGGCGACGACAACTGGATCATGGCCTACGTGCATATCGCGCACGACTGCCAGCTCGGCAACCAGATCACGATGGCCAACAACGTCACGCTCGCGGGCCATGTCGTGGTGGGCGACTGGGCCACCATCGGCGGTCTGACCGGCATCCTGCAGCGCATGCGCATCGGTCCCCACGCGATGGTCGGCTTCGCCAGCCACGTCGGCAAGGACGTGCCGCCCTTCATGGTGGTCGACGGCAATCCGCTGGCGGTGCGCGGCGTCAACCTGGTGGGACTGCGCCGGCGCGATTTCGGCAACGAGCGCATTGCGGTCATCCGTGAGATGCACAAGCTGATCTACCGCCAGGGCAAGACGCTCGAGGAGGCGCGCGCGGCCATCGCCGCGCTGGCGCACGAGACGCCCGAGGCGGCCGCCGATGCGGCCCTGATGGACGACTTCCTCGGCAGCTCGGCAGCCGGCATCGCCCGCTGAGCGCGTCAATGACCGCCGACACTTCAGCGCGACGTTTCGCGATGGTCGCCGGCGAGGCCTCGGGCGATCTGCTGGCCGGGCTCATGCTCGATGGCCTGCAGGCCCGCTGGCCGGCGATGAAGGCGGTCGGCATCGGCGGTCCGCAGATGCTCGCGCGCGGCTTCGAATCCTGGTGGCCGCAGGAGAAGCTTGCGGTCCGCGGCTATGTCGAGGTGCTGCGCCACTACGCCGAGATCGCCGGCATCCGGCGCCAGCTGCGGGCCCGGCTGCTGCGCGAGTCGCCCGAGATCTTCATCGGCGTCGACGCCCCCGATTTCAACCTCGACCTCGAAGCCCGCTTGCGCGCCCAGGGCATCAAGACTGCGCATTTCGTCTGCCCCTCGATCTGGGCCTGGCGCCCCGAGCGGGTCCGGAAGCTCCGGGCGGCCGCCGATCACGTGCTGTGCATCTTTCCGTTCGAGCCGGCCTTGCTCGACAAGCATGGCATCGCCGCGACCTATGTCGGCCATCCGCTCGCCAAGGTGATCCCGATGACGCCCGACCGGGCGGCCGCGCGCGCGGCGCTCGGGCTCGATCCGGAGGCCCAGGTGGTCGCCATCCTGCCCGGCAGCCGGCGTTCCGAGCTGCGCTACCTGGCGGCGATGTTCTTCGCCGCGGCCGCCTTGATGCTGAAGACCCGGCCCGGGCTGCGCTTCATCTGCCCGGTGCTGCCGGTGCTCAGGGCCGAGATGGAGCAGGTGCTGCAGGCGAGCGGCATGGCCGGGCGGGTGACGCTGCTCGACGGCCAGTCCCACACCGCGCTGGCGGCCTGCGATGTCACGCTGATCGCCAGTGGCACGGCGACGCTCGAGGCGGCGCTGTTCAAGCGGCCGATGGTGATTTCCTACCGCATGAACTCGCTGACCTGGCGGCTGGTGATGCAGCGCAAGCAATTGCAGCCCTGGGTCGGCCTGCCCAACATCCTGAGCGGCKAGTTCGTGGTGCCCGAAGTGCTCCAGGACGCCGCCACCCCGCAGGCGCTGGCCGAGGCCACGCTGGCCTGGCTCGCCTCGCCGGAGAAGGTTCACGCCTTGCAACAACGTTTCAGCGCGATGCATGCAGAATTGCTGCGCGATACGCCGACACTGTGCGCCGATGCGATCCAGAAAGTTCTTGAAGGCTGAGCAGGCCAGCCTCCTGTGGGACGGCCCGGGGCTGATGGCTGGCGTCGACGAGGCGGGCCGCGGTCCGCTGGCCGGCCCGGTGGTGGCCGCGGCCGTGATCCTCGACGACCAGCGGCCGATCCGCGGCCTGGCCGATTCGAAGACCCTGACAGCGCTGCAGCGGGAGCGCCTGCACGACCAGATCCTCGCCAAGGCGCTGTGCTGCTCGGTCGCGCAGGCCAGCGTCGAGGAGATCGATACCCACAACATCCTGCAGGCGACGATGCTGGCGATGCGGCGCGCGGTCGAGGGCCTGCGGCTGAAGCCGGTCAAGGTGCTGGTCGACGGCAACCGGCTGCCGACACTCAACGTGCTGGCCGAGGCGATCGTCAAGGGCGACGCCCGGGTCAAGGCGATCTCGGCGGCGTCGATCCTGGCCAAGGTGCATCGCGACCGGCTGTGCGCAGACCTGCACGCTGAATTCCCGCACTACGGCTTTGCCGGCCACAAGGGCTACGGCACGCCCGAGCACCTCGAGGCGCTGCTGCGCCATGGGGCCTGCGTGCATCACCGGAAATCCTTCAGCCCCGTCGCCGCAGCGCTGGCGCGAACCGCGAGCGCGGCGGAGTCGGTGACCAGCCTCGGCGGAGATTCCCGGTGAGCATCGACGCGGTCAGCCACGTCACGTCGAAGGACAACCCGCTGCTCAAGGAACTGCGCAAGCTGGCGCACGACCCGGGCGCCTACCGCAAGGCCGGCCGGGTCTGGCTCGAAGGCGACCATCTGTGCCGCGCTGCGCGCGAGCGCGGCGTACGGCCAGCGGTCGCGGTGTTCGCCGAATCGCTGTGGCCGACGGCGCGCCACGAATGGGCCGATGCGGCACCGAAGACCGTGCTGCTGCCCGATGCACTGCTGGCGGCTGTCAGCGGGCTCGAATCGCCGGCGCCGATGGGCTTCGTCCTCGACCTGCCGGCGCGGCCGAAGGTCGAGCCGTCGGCGCCCACGGTGGTGCTGGACCGCCTGCAGGACGCCGGCAATGTCGGCTCGATCCTGCGCAGTGCAGCCGCTTTCGGCTTCACCCAGGTCATCGCGCTGAAGGGCACGGCGGCGCTGTGGGCGCCCAAGGTGCTGCGTGCCGGCATGGGGGCCCACTTCGGCCTGCGGCTGATCGAAGGGGTCGGTATCGAGGCGCTCGATGCGCTCGCGGTGCCCTGGATCGCCACCAGCTCGCACCGCGGCGACTGGCTGCACCGGGCCGCGCTGCCCTTTCCCTGTGCCTGGCTGATGGGGCACGAAGGGCAGGGCGTTTCGGCCGCCCTGGAGGCCAGGGCGTCGCGCCACGTCCGGATCGCCCAGCCGGGCGGCGAGGAGTCGCTGAATGTCGCCGCCGCCGCCGCCATCTGCTTGTATGCAAGTGCTGCCGGGGCGGATTCCTAGGGTTCGGCGCCGGGCCGCCCCAAGTCGAACCGGGCCCCCTCGGGGGGCAGCGACGGCACGTCGTGCAAAGCGTGGGGGCTCGGTCAAGACGGCTATAATCAAGGGCTTTCCCGCTCACACCCCGCCCACAGCGCACGCAAGCCAACTCCTCGACGAAAGTCGCAGCCCAACAGTCAGGTTCACGTTTCCTGACGACTTGGGTTCGCTTTGGGCGTCATCCATCCGGAGATCCCAGTGCTTTTGTCTCTCAAGGGAAAATTCCCGCCCGCCATCCTGGCGCTTGCAGACGGCACGGTCTTTCTCGGCAACTCGATCGGCGCCACCGGCSCCACGACCGGCGAGGTGGTGTTCAACACCGCCATGACCGGTTACCAGGAAATCCTGACCGACCCGAGCTATTGCCAGCAGATCGTGACCCTCACGTATCCGCACGTCGGCAACTACGGCGTCAACGAGGAAGACATCGAGTCCGACAAGATCCATGCCGCCGGCCTGATCATCAAGGACCTGCCGCTGGTGGCGTCGAACTTCCGCCGCACCGCCACCCTGAGCGACTACCTGGTGCGCGGCAAGACGGTCGCGATCGCCGACATCGACACCCGAAAGCTGACCCGCCACCTGCGCACGAACGGCGCCCAGAACGGCTGCATCCTCGGCTTGGCCGAGGGCGAAACGGTCAGCCAGGCGCTGATCGACAAGGCCGTGGCCGCCGCCAAGGCCGTGCCCAGCATGGCCGGCCTCGACCTCGCCCGCGTGGTGTCGGTCCAGGAAACCTACGAGTGGACCCAGACCGAGTGGAAGCTCGGTTCGGGCTACGGCGTGCAGATCACGCCCAAGTTCCACGTCGTCGCCTTCGACTACGGCGTCAAGAAGAACATCCTGCGCATGATCGCCCAGCGCGGCGCGCGCATCACGGTGGTGCCGGCGCAGACCTCGGCGGCCGACGTGCTCAAGCTGCGTCCGGACGGCATCTTCCTGGCCAACGGCCCCGGCGACCCGGAGCCCTGCGACTACGCGATCGCGGCGGTCAAGGAACTGATCGAAACCGGCATCCCGACCTTCGGCATCTGCCTGGGGCACCAGATCATGGCGCTCGCATCGGGCGCCAAGACCTTCAAGATGAAGTTCGGCCACCATGGCGCCAACCATCCCGTGAAGGACCTGGACAACGGCCGCGTCAGCATCACGAGCCAGAACCACGGCTTCGCGGTCGACGAGAAGAGCCTGCCGGCCAACCTGCGCCCGACCCACATCAGCCTGTTCGACAACACGCTGCAGGGCATGGCTCGTACCGACAAGCCCGCGTTCTGCTTCCAGGGCCACCCCGAGGCCTCGCCCGGCCCGCATGACATCGGCTACCTGTTCGATCGCTTCACGGCACTCATGCAAAGTCACAAAGAAGGACAGAAGAATGCCTAAGCGCACAGATCTGAAAAGCATCCTCATCATCGGCGCCGGCCCGATCATCATCGGCCAGGCCTGCGAGTTCGACTACTCCGGCGYGCAGGCCTGCAAGGCGCTGCGCGAGGAGGGCTACAAGGTCATCCTGATCAACAGCAATCCGGCGACGATCATGACCGACCCGGCCACCGCCGACGTCATCTACATCGAGCCGATCACCTGGCAGACGGTCGAGAAGATCATCGCCAAGGAGCGTCAACTCAATCCAGGTGGTTTTGCGATCCTGCCCACCATGGGCGGCCAGACCGCGCTCAATTGCGCGCTCGACCTGTGGCACAACGGCGTGCTCGACAAGTACAAGGTCGAGCTGATCGGCGCCACGCCCGAGGCCATCGACAAGGCCGAGGACCGCCTGAAGTTCAAGGACGCGATGACCAAGATCGGCCTGGGTTCGGCGCGTTCGGGCATCGCCCATTCGCTCGACGAGGCCTGGGCCGTGCAGAAGACGGTCGGCTTCCCGGTCGTGATCCGCCCGAGCTTCACGCTCGGCGGCACCGGCGGCGGCATTGCCTACAACCCCGAAGAGTTTGACACCATCTGCAAGCGCGGCCTGGAAGCCTCGCCGACCAACGAGCTGCTGATCGAAGAGTCGCTGCTCGGCTGGAAAGAGTACGAGATGGAAGTCGTGCGCGACAAGGCCGACAACTGCATCATCGTCTGCTCGATCGAGAACCTCGACCCGATGGGCGTGCACACCGGCGACTCGATCACCGTCGCACCCGCGCAGACGCTGTCCGACAAGGAATACCAGATCCTGCGCAACGCCTCGCTGGCCGTGCTGCGCGAGATCGGCGTCGACACCGGCGGCTCGAACGTGCAGTTCTCGATCAACCCGAAGGACGGTCGCATGGTCGTCATCGAGATGAACCCGCGCGTCTCGCGTTCGTCGGCGCTGGCGTCGAAGGCGACCGGCTTCCCGATCGCCAAGGTGGCGGCCAAGCTGGCGGTCGGCTACACGCTCGACGAGCTGCGCAACGAGATCACCGGCGGCGCCACGCCCGCGAGCTTCGAGCCCAGCATCGACTACGTGGTGACCAAGATCCCGCGCTTTGCGTTCGAGAAGTTCCCGCAGGCCGACTCGCGCCTGACGACGCAGATGAAGTCTGTCGGCGAGGTGATGGCGATGGGCCGCACTTTCCAGGAGTCGTTCCAGAAGGCGCTGCGCGGGCTGGAAGTCGGCGTCGACGGCCTCAACGAGAAGACGCAGGACCGCGAAGTGCTCGAGAAGGAGCTCGGCGAGCCCGGCCCCGACCGCATCTGGTACGTCGGCGATGCCTTCGCGATGGGCCTGAGCGTCGACGAAGTCTTCGCGCTGACCAAGATCGATCCGTGGTTCCTGGTGCAGATCGAGGAGATCGTGAAGATCGAGCTCGAACTGGAAACGAAGTCGCTGGACGACATCGACAAGGCGACCTTGCTCGCGCTGAAGAAGAAGGGCTTCTCCGACCGCCGCCTGGCGCGCCAGCTGAAGACCACCGACACCGCGATCCGCGAGAAGCGCCGCGCTCTCGGCGTGCGCCCGGTCTACAAGCGGGTCGACACCTGCGCGGCCGAGTTCGCGACCAACACCGCCTACATGTACTCGACCTACGAGGACGAGTGCGAGGCCGCGCCGACCACCAACAAGAAGATCATGGTGCTCGGCGGCGGGCCCAACCGCATCGGCCAGGGCATCGAGTTCGACTACTGCTGCGTGCATGCCGCGCTCGCGATGCGCGAGGACGGCTACGAGACCATCATGGTCAACTGCAACCCCGAGACCGTGTCGACCGACTACGACACCAGCGACCGCCTGTACTTCGAGCCGCTGACGCTCGAGGACGTGCTCGAGATCGTCGACAAGGAAAAGCCGACCGGCGTGATCGTGCAGTACGGCGGCCAGACGCCGCTCAAGCTCGCGCTCGACCTGGAAGCCAACGGCGTGCCGATCATCGGCACCAGCCCCGACATGATCGACGCCGCCGAGGACCGCGAGCGCTTCCAGAAGCTGCTGCACGAGCTCGGCCTGCGCCAGCCGCCGAACGCCACCGCGCGCACCGAGCCCGAGGCGCTCGAAAAGGCCGCCGCGCTGGGCTATCCGCTGGTGGTGCGCCCGAGCTACGTGCTCGGCGGCCGGGCGATGGAGATCGTCCACGAGCAGCGCGACCTCGAGCGCTATATGCGCGAAGCGGTCAAGGTCAGCAACGATTCGCCGGTGCTGCTCGACCGCTTCCTCAACGACGCGATCGAATGCGACGTCGACTGCCTGCGCGATGCCGAAGGCACCACCTTGATCGGCGGCGTGATGGAGCACATCGAGCAGGCCGGCGTGCACTCGGGCGACTCCGCCTGCTCGCTGCCGCCCTACAGCCTGAAGGCCGACACCGTGGCCGAACTCAAGCGCCAGAGCGCCGCAATGGCCAAGGCGCTGAACGTGGTCGGCCTCATGAACGTCCAGTTCGCGATCCAGGAGAAGGACGGCAAGGACGTGATCTACGTGCTCGAGGTCAACCCGCGCGCGTCGCGCACGGTGCCCTACGTGAGCAAGGCGACCGGCATCCAGTTGGCGAAGGTCGCGGCCCGCTGCATGGCGGGCCAGTCGCTGAAGTCGCAAGGTGTGACGAAGGAAGTCACGCCGCCTTACTTCAGCGTCAAGGAAGCCGTGTTCCCGTTCGTCAAGTTCCCGGGCGTGGACACCATTCTCGGCCCCGAGATGAAGTCCACCGGCGAAGTGATGGGCGTGGGCAAGACCTTCGGCGAGGCCTTCGTGAAGTCGCAGATCGGCGCCGGCACCATCCTGCCGAAGTCCGGCAAGGTGTTCATCTCGGTCAAGAACAACGACAAGGCACGGGCCGTCGAAGTCGCCCGCGGCCTTGCGAAGCTCGGCTTCGTGCTGATCGCGACCAAGGGCACGGCGGCGGCGATCAGCGCCGCGGGCATCGCCTGCGCGGTGGTCAACAAGGTCACCGAAGGTCGTCCGCACATCGTCGACATGATCAAGAACAACGAGATTGCGCTGGTCATCAACACGGTGGAAGAGCGCCGCAACGCGATCGCCGACTCGCGCCAGATCCGCACTTCGGCGCTGCTGGCTCGCGTGACCACCTTCACGACCATCTTCGGTGCCGAAGCCGCGGTCGAGGGCATGCAGCACATGGACGAGCTCGGCGTGATCTCGATCCAGGAGATGCATGAACAGTTGCTCGAACACTGAGCTCGCCCCCAGGTTGCCCGCACTTCGTGTCGGGCGCCCACCCCCGACCGGGGGCAACACCAGCGGCCCGGCGGAGCCGGTTCCGCGGTGGGGCTGTTGCTCGCCCCCAGGTTGCCCCGCACTTCGTGTCGGGGCGCCCACCCCCTGCCGGGGGCAACACCAGCGGCCCGGCAAAGCCGGTTCCGCGGTGTTTCTGGAACGGGCTTTGCTGCGCTTGCCCTTGATCGAGCGCAGGGCCTTGCGGGCTGGGTGAGCACAGAATCGCGTCGAAGGAGTTTTTTGCATGGACACCCAGCTCGTAGAGCTTGCCCTTGACGACTGGAGCGCCGCCACGCCGAACGAGGCGTGGATCGCGGCGCTCGAGGCGGGCAAGGTGCTGTACTTCCCGCGGCTCGGCTTCGACCTGCTGGCCGAGGAACAGGCCTTGTTGTCGCCCGCCGTGCTGTCGCCCGACGTGCGCAACATCAGCCTCGACGCCAGCGGACGCATCAAGGGCGTGGCCGGCGACGAAGCGCGGCAACAGGCGGTGGCGGCGATGATCGGGCGCTTCCGCACCCAGGCGAAGGGGCTGATCCACGGCCTGCTGCCGCACTACGTGCCGGCGCTCCGGATGGCGCCCACCAGCTACCGGCCGGCGCAGGTCGAGACCCGGGTCCAGTCATGGCGCGCCGACGATCGCCGGCTGCACGTCGACGCCTTTCCCTCGCGTCCCAACTATGGCGAGCGCATCCTGCGCGTGTTCACCAACGTCAATCCGCAGGGCGCGCCGCGCGTCTGGCGGGTCGGTGAGCCCTTCGAGATGGTCGCCCGGCGTTTCCTGCCGCGGGCCAAGCCCTATTCGCGCTGGCAGGCGAAGCTGCTGCGGTCGCTGCGCGTGACCAAGTCGCTGCGCAGCGAGTACGACCACCTGATGCTGCAATTGCACGACGGCATGAAGTCCGACCTGGACTACCAGCAGAAATGCGAGCAGCAGACCGTGCCGTTCCCGGCCGGGTCGGTGTGGGTCTGCTTCTCCGACCAGACCTCGCATGCCGTGATGTCGGGCCAGTACATGCTCGAGCAGACACTCCATCTGCCCGCCGCAAGGCAATACAATCCCCAATCCAGCCCGCTCGCAATCCTGAGCCGGCTGACCGGACGCACGCTCGTCTGACTTTTTTCTCCCTTCGACCGCCGAACGGCAGCGTTCGGCGGTTTCGCTTTCTGGAGCAACGAAATGGCAACCATCCCGATCACCAAGCGCGGCGCCGAGAAGCTGCGCGAAGAACTGCAACGACTCAAGACGGTCGACCGCCCATGGGTCATCAACTCGATCGCCGAGGCCCGGGCCCAGGGCGACCTGAGCGAAAACGCCGAGTACGAGGCCGCCAAGGACCGCCAGGGCTTCATCGAGGGCCGCATCCAGGACATCGAAGGCAAGCTGTCGGCGGCCCAGGTCATCGATCCGACCGCACTCGACGCCGGCGGCAAGGTGGTGTTCGGGTCCACGGTCGAACTCGAGGAAGAGAAGACCGGCGAGGCGCTCAAGTACCAGATCGTCGGCGAGGACGAGGCCGACCTCAAGCTCGGGCTCGTCAACGTCTCGAGCCCGATCGCGCGGGCGCTGATCGGCAAGGAAGAGGGCGACACCGCGGAGGTGCAGGCGCCCGGTGGCGTCAAGCGCTACGAGATCGTCGCCGTCAGCTACCTCTGACCGGCATCCTGCGCGCATGAAGGACCGCATCGCCCTGCTGGTCGCCGCCTTCTGGTGGGGCAGCCTCTCCGCCATCGGCTTCCTGGTGGTGCCGATGCTGTTCGCCCGGCTCGGCAGTCCGGCCGTGGCCGGCAACATGGCGGGCCAGCTGTTCGCGGCCCAGACCTGGGTGGCGCTGGCTTGCGGATTGGTGCTGCTGGTGCACTTCCGGGCTCAGGCCGGCGAGCGGATCGACGGGCCGGCCCGAACCGCGATCGGCTGGATCGTCACCGCGCTGCTGTTGGCGCTGCTGCAGCAGTACGCGGTCGCGCCGCGGATCCTGGCGCGCGAGAACCTCAAGCTCTGGCACGCGCTCGGCAGCGCCATGTACCTGGGCCAGTGGCTCTGTGCCGGTGTCCTGCTGTGGCGGATGGGGCGCCGCTCCTGATCGAGGGCAGCCCTGCCGGGGGGGCCTGATCAGGCCTTCCAGAAGCGCGTGATCCAGCGCGCCGGCCGGATGAATCGGAAGCGCCGGTTGCGCCGTCCGGCCAGGGCGTCGGGCGGGTTGCATTCCCCGTGGAAGACCATGATCCGCGCGCCTTCCGGCACGAAGGGCTCGCGCCAGTAATTGGTCGGCCAGGTCGGGATGCCGTGGTACTTGAAGCTCGGGCACCAGGCCTCGGGCCAGTAGGCGAGCTTGCCCTGCCGGTACATGAAGTCCGACAGGTAGGCTTGCTCGTTGCGGTATTCGGCCTGCACCTTGTCCATGTTCTGGCGGAAGTTCGCCAGCACGTCGGGATGCGCGCCGATTTCGAAGCGGTACACCGACGAGTTGCCGGTGATGCGCCGACGCCGCCAGGGCCGCTCGTAGTCGTGGATGATCAGGAACTGGCCCGGCTGCTCGAAGAAGTCGTCCAGGGGGCCCACCACCACGACGTCGAGGTCGATGAACAGCGCCGTGCCGCGCAGGCCGTACAGGTCGGCTTCGAAGGTGGTCAGCTTCTTCCAGGCCCGGTCCGGCTGCCCCGGGGCCAGCTCCAGGTCCAGCGGCGGGATCGGGAAGCAGCTGACTTCGCTGCGGATGCCCTTGGGGTCGTCGGTCAGGCAGACGAAGCTGAAGTCGCCGGTGAGATGGCGCCGAACCATCGCGTAGAGGCGGTTGACGTAGTCGGGCCCGTACTTGGCGCCCCATTTCATGCACAGGACGTGTCGCTGGGGCTTGCCCGCAGTCTGGCTCGGCATCCTCAGTCTGCCTGGTTCCGTTTCTTGGCCGAGAGCGGCCGCTTGGCCTTGGCGCGCTTGATCGTGCCGCCGGGCGTCAGCCGCTGGTTGCCGAGCACCCGCAGGGTCTTGATCTCCGGGCGCTGGCCGGCGCGCTTGCTGTACTTGATCACCTTGACGTCGCGCGGCCCGGGCATGCGGTCCTCGTCGACCGTGCGCTCCTTCTCGGGGATCGGCCGCCACAGCACCAGCAGCTTGCCGATGTGCTGGATCGGGGCGGCGTCCAGTTCGTCGGACATCGTCTTGAGCATGGCCTCGCGGGCGGCGCGGTCGTCGGAGAACACGCGCACCTTGATCAGGCCGTGGGCCTTGAGCGCGGCATCGGCCTCCTTGAGGACGGCAGGGGTCAGCCCGTCGCCGCCGATCATGACGATCGGGTCCAGATGGTGCGCTTCGGAGCGGTGCACCTTGCGCTGCGCAGGGGTAAGTTGAATGGCGGGCATCCCCGTATTATCGAGTGTCAATGAACCCCAAACCCAAATCCAAGAAGCTGAACAAGGCGTGGCTGCACGATCACCTCAACGATCCCTACGTGAAACTGGCCAACCGGGAGGGCTATCGCGCCCGTGCCGCGTACAAGCTGAAGGAGATCGACGAGACGCTGGGACTCATTCGGCCGGGGCAGCTGGTGGTCGACCTCGGCTCCACGCCGGGCGCCTGGAGCCAGTACGTGAGGCGCCGGATGGCTCCTGCCGGCGCCGCTTCGGGCGAGCTGGCCGGCACCATCATCGCGCTCGACATCCTGCCGATGGAGCCGATCGAGGGCGTCACTTTCCTGCAGGGCGATTTCCGCGAGGCGGATGTGCTGGAGAAGCTGGCCCTGGCCATGGGCGGCCGGCTGGCCGACGTCGTGGTCTCGGACATGGCGCCCAATCTCTCGGGCATCGCCTCGGCGGACACCGCGCGCATCGCCCACCTGATCGAGCTGGCCATCGATTTCGCCCGCCACCACATGAAGCCCGAGGGCGCGCTGGTCGCGAAACTGTTCCACGGCAGCGGCTACGCCGAGCTGACCCGGCTCTTCAAGGACAACTTCCGCACCGTAAAGCCCATCAAACCCAAGGCTTCGCGCGACAAGTCGTCGGAGACCTTCATGGTCGGGATCGGCCTCAAAGGCCTTGATACCAATTGATACGTACCAAAAACCGCTTGTGCCCTATGGCTGCTCTGGGGAATTTACGGGTTTTCGCAGGTTGAAAAGCCTAAAATAGTCGCCAATTGCCGCCCACAGTGCGCTTTTTTGAGTCCTATTTTTTGCGCGCCCCCGACTGGAGTTTCGTTTGAACAATCAGTGGTTTTCCAAAGTTGCCGTCTGGCTTGTCATCGCGATGGTGTTGTTCACTGTGTTCAAGCAGTTCGACACCCGCGGCGCAGCCGGTGCGGGCAACATCGGCTACAGCGACTTCCTCGAGGAAGTTCGCGGCAACCGCATCAAGAGCGCGACCATCCAGGAAGGCCAGGGAGGCAGCGAGATCGTCGCCATTACCAATGACGACCGCAAGATCCGCACCACCGCCACCTACCTCGACCGCGGCCTGGTCGGCGACCTGATCGCCAACAACGTCAAGTTCGACGTCAAGCCGCGCGAGGAGGGCTCCCTCCTGATGACGCTGCTGGTCAGCTGGGGTCCGATGCTGCTGCTGATCGGCGTCTGGGTCTACTTCATGCGGCAGATGCAGGGCGGCGGCAAGGGCGGCGCCTTCAGCTTCGGCAAGAGCAAGGCGCGGATGCTCGACGAGAACACCAACCAGGTCACCTTCGCCGACGTCGCGGGTTGCGACGAGGCCAAGGAAGAAGTCAAGGAAGTGGTCGACTTCCTGAAGGATCCGGCCCGCTTCCAGAAACTCGGCGGCCGGATTCCGCGCGGCCTGCTGCTGGTCGGCCCTCCCGGCACCGGCAAGACCCTGCTGGCCAAGAGCATCGCCGGCGAGGCCAAGGTGCCGTTCTTCTCGATCTCGGGTTCCGACTTCGTCGAGATGTTCGTCGGCGTCGGCGCGGCCCGTGTGCGCGACATGTTCGAGAACGCCAAGAAGAACGCCCCCTGCATCATCTTCATCGACGAAATCGACGCCGTCGGGCGCCAGCGCGGCGCCGGCCTCGGTGGCGGCAACGACGAGCGCGAACAGACCTTGAACCAGATGCTGGTCGAGATGGACGGTTTCGAGACCAATCTCGGCGTGATCGTGGTGGCTGCGACCAACCGCCCGGACATCCTCGACGCCGCCCTGCTGCGCCCCGGCCGTTTCGACCGCCAGGTCTACGTGACGCTGCCGGACATCCGCGGCCGCGAGCAGATCCTCAACGTCCACATGCGCAAGGTGCCGCTCGGCCAGGATGTCAACGCGAGCATCATCGCCCGCGGCACGCCCGGCATGTCGGGTGCCGACCTGGCCAATCTCTGCAACGAGGCCGCGCTGATGGCCGCACGCCGCAACGCGCGCGTGGTCGAGATGCAGGACTTCGAGAAGGCCAAGGACAAGATCTTCATGGGCCCCGAGCGCAAGAGCATGGTGATGCCCGAGGAAGAGCGCCGCAACACGGCCTACCACGAGTCCGGCCATGCGCTGATCGGCAAGCTGCTGCCCAAGTGCGATCCGGTGCACAAGGTGACCATCATCCCGCGCGGCCGCGCACTCGGCGTCACCATGAGCCTGCCGGCGCAGGACCGCTACAGCTACGACCGCGAGTACATGCTGAACCAGATCAGCATGCTGTTCGGCGGCCGCATCGCCGAGGAAGTGTTCATGCACCAGATGACCACCGGCGCCAGCAACGACTTCGAGCGCGCGACCCAGATCGCCCGCGACATGGTGATGCGCTATGGCATGACCGAATCGCTGGGTCCGATGGTCTATGCCGAGAACGAAGGCGAGGTGTTCCTGGGCCGCTCGGTCACCAAGACCACCAACATGAGCGAGTCGACCATGCAGAAGGTCGACGCCGAAGTCCGCCGCATCATCGACGAGCAGTACGCCCTGGCGCGCCGCCTGATCGAGGAGAACAGCGACAAGATGCACGCCATGGCCAAGGCCCTGCTCGAATGGGAAACCATCGACACCGAGCAGCTCGACGACATCATGGCCGGCCGTGCACCGCGCCCGCCGAAGGACTGGACCCCGCGCATCCCGCCGTCGAACAGCGGCGGCGGCAGTGGCGGCACGCCGGCGGTGACCCCCGATCCGGCACCGACCGCCGCCTGAGCATGATGCTCTGGCAATCGACGGGGCCTCTGGCCCCGTTTTTCATGGTCGGGCACCGCGCATGACTGTTTCAGTGTGGCGCACGGCGCGCTTCGCCATCGACCTCGCGCGACCCCAGGTGATGGGCATCGTCAACGTCACGCCCGACTCGTTTTCCGACGGCGGGGCGCATGCGTCGACAGCGGACGCGGTCGCGCATTGCGTGCGGCTGGTCGAGGAGGGCGCGGACATCCTGGACATCGGCGGCGAGTCGACGCGGCCCGGCAGTCCGGCCGTGCCGCTCGACGCCGAACTTGCGCGCGTGCTGCCGGTGGTGCGCGAGGCGGTCGCGCTGGGGGTGCCGATCTCGGTCGATACCTACAAGCCGGAGGTGATGCGCGCCGTGCTGGACCTGGGTGTCGACATCGTCAACGACGTCTGGGCGCTTCGGCGGCCCGGCGCGATGCAGGCGGCGGCGGCGCATCCTTCTTGCGGGATCTGCCTGATGCACATGCACCGCGATCCGCAGACGATGCAGGCGGCGCCGATGGAGGGCGACGTGGTGCCCGTCGTGCGCAGCTTCCTCGAGCGGCAGGCGCAGGCGCTGGCCGGACTCGGGGTCGACGCGTCGCGCATCGTGCTCGACCCGGGCATCGGTTTCGGCAAGACCGTCGAACAGAATTTCGCGCTGCTGGCGCGCCAGCGGGAATTGCTCGCAGGCGGCTGGCCGGTGCTGGCAGGCTGGTCGCGAAAGTCCTCGCTCGGCACCGTCACCGGCATTGCCGCTGCCGGCGAACGCATGGTTCCCAGCGTGGCCGCGGCGGTGCTGGCGGTCGAACGGGGCGCCGCCATCGTCCGCGTGCACGATGTGCGAGAGACCGTCGCCGCGCTCGCCGTGTGGCGGGCGATGACGCAGCAACAAGGATAGAAAAGCAATGACAAGAAAGTATTTCGGTACCGACGGCATTCGCGGCACGGTGGGCCAGCCGCCGATCACGCCGGACTTCGTGCTGCGGCTCGCGCATGCGGTCGGTCGCGTGCTCAAGAAGACCGAGGCACGACCGACCGTGCTGATCGGCAAGGACACCCGCATCTCGGGCTACATGCTCGAATCGGCACTCGAATCCGGCTTCAATTCGGCCGGCGTCGATGTCGTTCTGCTCGGACCCCTGCCGACGCCCGGCGTCGCCTATCTGACGCGCGCGCAGCGCGCCAGCCTGGGCGTGGTGATCAGCGCCAGCCACAACGCATTTCCCGACAACGGCATCAAGTTCTTCAGCGCCCAGGGCACCAAGCTCAGCGACGAATGGGAGCTGGCGGTCGAGGCGGCCCTCGAGGAAGCCCCGGTCTGGGCCGACTCGGCGCAACTCGGCAAGGCGCGCCGGCTCAACGATGCGCCGGGGCGCTACACGGAGTTCTGCAAGAGCACCTTCGCCAACGACCTCACGCTGCGCGGCATGAAGCTGGTGGTCGACGCCGCCCACGGCGCCGCCTACCAGGTGGCGCCGCAGGTCTTCCATGAGCTGGGTGCCGACGTGGTCAGCATCGGCTGCGCGCCCGACGGGCTCAACATCAACAAGGGCGTCGGAGCCACCCATCCCGGGGCCTTGATTGCCGCGGTCCGCGCCCATGCCGCCGACTACGGCATCGCACTCGACGGCGATGCCGACCGTCTGCAGCTGGTGGATGCCGATGGGCGCCTTTTCAATGGCGACGAGCTGCTCTACCTGATGGTGATGGAACGCATCGCGCGCGGCGAGAAGCCGGCCGGCGTGGTCGGCACGCTGATGACCAACAAGGCGATCGAGATGGCGCTGAAGCGGCAGGGCATCGAGTTCGTGCGTGCCAGGGTCGGCGACCGCTATGTGCTCGAAGAGCTCGAGAAGCGCCGCTGGCTGCTCGGCGGCGAGGGTTCGGGCCACCTGCTCGCGCTCGATCGGCACACCACCGGCGATGGCATCGTGAGCGCGCTCCAGGTGCTGCAGGCCTGCGTGCGCAGCGGGCGGCGCGTGGGCGAACTGCTGGCCGGCGTGAGCCTCTTCCCTCAGACGCTCATCAATGTCCGCCTCGCCGAGGGGCAGGACTGGAAAGCCAACAAGGCGCTGGCCGCCGAGAGCGAGCGCGCCGAGCGAGAGCTCGGCGACAGCGGACGGGTGCTGATCCGTGCCAGCGGTACCGAGCCGCTGCTGCGCGTGATGGTCGAGGCGCGCGATGCGGCGCAGGCCGAGGCCTGTGCGCGCCGCAWCGCGGAGACGGTGAAGCTCGCCTAGAGCGCCGGCCATGGGCAACGAGATCGACATCGTGATGGCCGACTATCGCGACCCTGCGCACGCGCGAGCGGTCGTGAACCTGCTCGACGCCTATGCGCGGGATCCCGCAGGCGGGGGAGAGCCACTGGCGCCGGAGGTGCTCGCCGGCTTGCCGGAGGCGCTCGCGGCGCGGCCCCAGGCCTTCAGCGTGCTGGCCTACGCAGGCGAGCAGCCGATCGGGCTGGTCAATTGCATCGAGGGCTTCTCGACCTTCGCTTGCCGACCGCTGGTCAACGTGCACGACGTGGTCGTGCTGGCCAGCCACCGCGGCCAGCGGGTGGCGCAACGCATGCTGGAACGGGTCGCGGCCGAGGCGCGCGCCCGCGGCGCCTGCAAGCTCACGCTGGAAGTGCTGTCGGGCAACCCGAGCGCGCTGCGCGCCTACGAGCGCGAGGGCTTCCAGCGCTACCAGCTCGACCCCGCCTTCGGCTCGGCGCTTTTCCTCCAGAAGAAGCTGTGAAAAAGCCGCCGGCACCCGAGGGTGCGCGGCGGCTCGATTCAATGGGTTCGATCAGAACCGGGTCACGGGCATGGCGTCGTCCCCGGGCTTGGCCGGTGCGTACTTGCCCAGTTCCCACTTGGCGATCGCGTTGCGGTGCACCTCGTCCGGGCCGTCGGCGAAGCGCAGCGTGCGGGCGCCGGCGTAGGCATAGGCGAGCGGAAAGTCGTCGCACATGCCGCCGCCGCCGTGCACCTGCATCGCCCAGTCGATCACCTGGCAGGCCATGTTCGGCGCCACGACCTTGATCATCGCGATCTCGGTCTTTGCAACCTTGTTGCCGGCCACGTCCATCAGCCAGGCCGCCTTGAGCGTCAGCAGGCGCGCCATGTCGATCTTGCAGCGGGCTTCGGCGATGCGCTCCTGCGTCACGGTCTGCGAGGCGACGGTCTTGCCGAAGGCCACGCGCGAGCTGGCACGCTTGCACATCAGTTCGAGCGCGCGCTCGGCCAGCCCGATCAGGCGCATGCAGTGGTGGATGCGTCCCGGGCCGAGGCGGCCCTGGGCGATCTCGAAGCCGCGGCCCTCGCCGAGCAGGATGTTGCCGACCGGGACGCGCACGTTCTCGAACAGCATCTCGACGTGGCCGTGCGGTGCGTCGTCATAGCCCATCACGTTGAGCGGACGCAGGATCTTGATGCCCTTGGCATCGGCCGGCACGATCACCATGCTCTGCTGCGAATGCTTGGGCGCGTCGGGTTCCGACTTGCCCATCGTGATGAAGACCTTGCAGCGCGGGTCGGCAGCGCCCGAGATCCACCACTTGCGGCCGTTGATCACGTACTCGTCGCCCTGGCGCTCGATGCGGGTCGAGATGTTGGTCGCGTCGCTCGATGCGACGTCGGGTTCGGTCATCGCGAAGGCGGAGCGGATCTCGCCTTCGAGCAGCGGCTTGAGCCAGCGTGCCTTGATCTCTTCGGAGCCGTAGCGCGCGATGGTTTCCATGTTGCCGGTGTCGGGCGCCGAGCAGTTGAAGGCTTCGCTGGCCCATGGCACCCGGCCCATGATCTCGGCCAGCGGCGCGTATTCCTGGTTGGTCAGGCCGGCGCCGGCGTAGCCCGAGGCGGCGGCGCTGTCGACCGGCAGGAACAGGTTCCACAACCCCTGCGCCTTGGCCTTGGCCTTGACCTTCTCGACCGTTTCGAGCGCACTCCAGCGCTTGCCGGCCGCCGTGTTGGCCGCCAGCTCGGCCGCGTACGCGGGCTCCGCGGGGTAGATGTGCTCGTCCATGAAAGCGCTGACGCGCTTTTGAAGCTCTTTGGTCTTGGCCGAGTATTCGAAGTCCATGTCGTCTCCAGGTGGGTAAATGCTCAGGCGGCCCGCGCCGCGCCGGTCATGCTTTCTTGGCGAATTGCCAGGCCATTTCGGCCATCGGTCGCGCGCCGCGGCCCGATGCCACGGCTTGTTCGCTCGATGCGGTTCCGGCCTCGACCCGCTTGGCGATGCCCTGCAGGATCGCCGCGATGCGGAACAGGTTGTAGGCCAGGTAGAAGTTCCAGTCGGGCGCCAGCGCCTCGGGCGTCGTCAGGCCCGTGCGGTCGCAGTAGCGGCGGATGTATTCGCTCTCGGTCGGAATGCCCAGACTCTGGAGGTCGAGTCCGCCGATGCCGCGCGACATCGCGTGCGGGATGTGCCAGGCCATGCAGTGGTAGCTGAAATCGGCCAGCGGATGGCCGAGCGTCGACAGTTCCCAGTCGAGCACCGCGATGGCGCGCGGCTCGGTCGCGTGGAACATCAGGTTGTCGAGGCGGAAGTCGCCGTGCACGATCGAGCTCATCGATTCGTCGCGAGCGCTGGCCGGGATGTGGGCCGGCAGCCATTCCATGAGCCGATCCATCTCGGGGATCGGCTGCGTGACCGAGGCCACGTACTGCTTGCTCCAGCGGCCGATCTGGCGCTCGAAATAGTTGCCGGGCTTGCCGTAGTCGGCCAGGCCGCGCTCGGCAAACTTGACCGTGTGCAGCGCCGCGATGACGCGGTTCATCTCGTCGTAGATGGCGGTGCGGGTCGCGTTGTCCATGCCGGGCAGCGACTGGTCCCAGAGCACACGGCCGGCCATGAACTCCATCACGTAGAAGGCGCGGCCGATGATGGATTCGTCCTCGCAGAGGCAATACATCTTCGGCACCGGCACGTCGGTGCCGGCCAGGCCGCTCATGACCTTGAACTCGCGTTCGACCGCGTGCGCCGACGGCAGCAGCAAGGCGGTCGGGCCCGGCTTGGCGCGCATCACGTAGCTCTGCGACGGCGTCACGAGCTTGTAGGTCGGGTTCGACTGGCCGCCCTTGAACATCTCGACCGAGAGCGGACCCTTGAAGCCCTCGAGCTTCTTCTCGAGCCAGGCGGTCAGGGCGTCGATGTCGACGAGGTGCTGCTGCGAGACGGCACGCGTGCCGACGAAATTGTCGAAGTCCTGGGTCATGTCTCTTCTTTATTGGTCATCGGCTTCGGAGATGCGCATCAGCGCGGCGCGGTCGAGCACCACCAGCCCGCCCGATTCGATGCGGATCGCTTCCTCGCGCTCCATCGCCTTGAGCTCCTGGTTGACGCGCTGGCGCGAGGCGCCGAGCAACTGGGCGAGCTCCTCCTGGGCCAGGTGCAGGCCGATGCGCATCTGGCTGCCGTCCGCCAGGTTCGGCACGCCGTAGCTGCGCACCAGATGGATCAGCTGCTTGGCCAGGCGAGCGCGCAAGGGCAGCGTATTGAGGTCCTCGACCAGCCCGAACAGCTGCCGGATACGGCGCGCCTGCAGCCGCATCAGGGCTTCGTAGAGCTCGACGTGGTTCGACAGGATCTTCTGGAAATCGGCCCGCGCCACGCACAGGATCGTGGTGTCGCCATGCGCATAGGCATCGTGCGTGCGCCGGTCGCCGTCGAAGATCGCCACGTCGCCGAACCAGATGCCCGGCTCGACGTAGGTCAGCGTCACCTGCTTGCCCGAGACTGCCGTCGAGCTCACGCGCACCGCGCCCTTCGCGCAGGCGATCCACTGTTCGGGCGGATCGCCGCGAGCGGCGATCAGCTCGCCGTCCTTGTAGCGTTTGACGAATGCACATCGGAGGATGTCGTGGCGCAAAGAAGGTGAAAGGGAGGAGAACCAGCGACCACTGTTGATCGCTTCACGTTCTTCGATGGTAAGAATGGGGTCGTCCATGGACTGTCCTGTCGGTGACTGAAAGGCTAGGGGTTGTCACGGGAGCGACGCGCCCGTCATTCGTAGCGGGGCGTCTCCTTGGCGAGGAAGGCGGAGATGCCGATGCCCGCGTTGGGGTGGTGCAGGTTGCGCACGAAGTGGTCGCGCTCCTGCGACAGCTGCGACACCAGCGTCGCGCCGCGGGCGTCGCTGAGCAATTCCTTGATGCTGGCCAGCGCATTCGGCGCCCGGGCATTGAGCTTGGCGGCCAGCGCCAGCGCGGCGGCCAACGCCTGGCCGTTCTCGGTCAGCTGGTTGACCAGGCCGAGCTGATGCAGGCGCGCCGGCTCCACCCGCTCGCCCTGCATCAGCCATTCGCTCGCGAGCTGGCGCGGCAGCGCCCGCGCCAGGTGCCAGCTCAGGCCGCCGTCCGGCGACAGGCCGACGTTGCTGTACGACGCCGCGAACACCGCATCGCGCGCCGACACCACGAAGTCGCAGGCCAGTGCCAGAGAGAAGCCGGCGCCGGCCGCCGCGCCCTCGACCGCCGCGATGACCGGCTTCGGGAAGGTGCGGATCGAGTCGATCCAGGTATGGAGCGCCTCGATGCTCTCGGCCTGCACCGAGGGCTCGCGGTCGCGGTTGGCCGACAGCCGCTGCAGCGAGCCGCCGGCGCAGAACCACTTGCCCTCGCCGACGATCACGACGCTCTTGATCTCCTGGCTGCTCTCGGCGCCGTTCAGCGCCTCGATGCCGGCGGCGTACATCTCGGGGCCCAGCGCATTGCGCATCGAGGGGTTGGACAGGGTCAGCACCATGGTGCCCCCTTCGCTGGTGCTTTTGAGTTCTGCGGTCATGGTGCTTTGCTTACTCTTCGAGGTGGGTGAGGCTCAGGCCGAGGGCGCCGCGGCGGCGCAGCCACGGACTCGGGCGATAGCGCGGATCGCCGTAGACGGTCTGCAGGTTGAACAGGACTTCCAGCATGTTGGTCGGGCCGTAGAGGTCGCCCATGGCCAGCGGCCCCTGCGGGTAGCCGAGCCCGAGCCGGACCGCGAGCTCGAGATCGGCCGGCGAGCAAACGCCCTGCTGGCACATGTCGGAGGCGATGTTCACGACGGTCGCCACCACGCGCTGGGTGACGAAGCCGCCGCTGTCGCGGATCACGCTGACCGCCTTGCCGTCGCCGGCGAAGAGGGCGTGCGCCGCATCGCGCATGTCGCGCCGGGTGGCCGGGTTGGTCGCCAGCACGCGGCGCTTGGTGGCCGCGTCGTCCACCATCAGGTCGATGCCGACCGTGCGGGTGGCGTCGAGCCGCTCGACCGCGGCCACGGTGGTGACGTCGAAGCCGAGGGGCGCGACCAGGATCAGCGCCGTGGCGGAAGGCGCGGCACCGCTTTCGAGCTGCGCGCCCAGCGTATGCACCAGTCGCAGCAGTTCGGGACGACGGGCCGCGCGCGGCGAGACCCAGACCGGCGGCAAGGCGTCGACCTTCGGCACCGGCGGCTCGGCCGGCTTCTGCATCTCGCCATCGGGATAGCGATAGAAGCCTTCGCCGGTCTTGCGGCCCAGCGCGCCTGCGGCCAGACGCTGTGCCGTGATGATGCTGGGACGGAAGCGCGGCTCCTCGTAGTACTGGTGGTAGATCGACTCCATCACCGGATGGGAGACATCGAGTGCGGTCAGGTCCAGCAGTTCGAAGGGGCCGAGGCGAAAACCCGCCTGGTCGCGCAGGATGCGATCGATGGTGGCGAAGTCGGCCACGCCCTCGCCGGCGATGCGCAGCGCCTCGGTGCCGTAGCCGCGACCGGCGTGGTTGACGATGAAGCCGGGCGTGTCCTTGGCCTGCACCGCACTGTGGCCCATCTGCTCGGCGTAGGCGGCCAGTTGACGGCAGCGCTCGGGCTCGGTCTTGAAGCCGGCCACCACCTCGACCACCTTCATCAGCGGCACCGGATTGAAGAAGTGGAAGCCGGCCATCCGCCCCGGGTGCTTCAAGGCGGCCGCGATCGCGGTCACCGACAGCGAAGATGTGTTGGTGGCCAGCGTGGCCGACGACGAGACCACGGTCTCGAGTTGCCGGAACAGCTGGCGCTTGACCTCCAGGTCCTCGACCACGGCTTCGATCACCAGGTCGCAGGCGGCGAGCGCCTGCACCGAGTCGACGGCCAGCACGCGCGCAGCCAGGGCGTCGCGCTGGGCCGCGTCGAGCTTGCCCTTGTCGAGTTGCTTCTGCCACTGCGCGAGCAGGGCCTCGCGCCCGCGTGCCGCGGCGCCTTCGAAGCTGTCGAGCAGCAGCACCCGACTCCCGGCTTGCGCCGCGATCTGGGCGATGCCTCGCCCCATGGCACCGGCACCGATGACGCCGACGTTGGAAAATTTCACGGTCATTTGATAATTGTCTCTCTATGAATGTTCGCCCCTGACCCTCGTGTCAGAATGTGTCAACTTTCGATTGCTATTGCGGCAGCCCATTTTGCAATTCCCACGACGCGCGGCGAGCCTGCTCATTTTCGGCCTCGCCCTTGAATCATCCGCCTTGACGATCGGACGGCCCCTAGGCGCCGTCTGGATCGGCAAGCCGTTGGACGTGGTGATTCCGCTTTCGGTCGACGCGGCGGAGGGCGGCGAATCCTTGTGCCTCCACGCCGACGTGCTGCAGGGCGACACCGCGATCTCCGACCGGCGCGTGACCGTATCGTTCGAGACCGGGTCGACGGGATCCCGCGCCCGTGTCCGTTCGACAGTGCCGATCGAGGAGCCGGTGGTCACGCTGACCCTCAGGGCCGGCTGCGACCTGAAGTCCATTCGCAACTACGTGCTGCTGGCCGATGTGCCGGTCGATGCCGCGCTGCCCGCGGCGACGGCACCCGCGGCCCGCCAGATGCCCGAGTTCGCGCCAGCGCCGCGGCCAGCCGCACGCACCGCCTCTCGCGCCGCGGCGGGGGATGGAGGGCTCGCCGGCCCGGAGAACGGCGCTTCGCCACCGGCGCCCCGACGCAGCAATCCGCCTGCGCCGCGCACCCAGCCGGCGGCCGATGCGCCGCCCGCGCCACGTCGTGCCGCGGCCGATCCCGCCGCGGCGTCAAGGCGCGCTGCGGCACTGCCTGCGCCTGCGCCTGCGCCTGCCGCGCGCGTCGCAGCCAGGC
>NZ_JBFUCJ010000069.1:0-38249 GCF_056405295.1 Variovorax sp. P1_H2
GGCGATCGCGGCGGCGGGGGCCGCGGCGGTGGCGGTGGCGGTGGAGGCGCTCGCGCGAATGCAGCGGGAGGCGGCGGCGGCGCTCGCGCTGGGGGCGGCGGTGGTGCTGCGGCTGCCGGTGGAGGCAGGCAGGCCGCGCAGGTCAACAACAGCAGGGCCGACGTGCGGACCAATGACGTCCGCAGTGCCAGCGCGAACAATGTCAACAGCAACCGCAATACCAACGTCAACGCCAGCCGGAACACCAACGTCAACGCCAATCGGAACGTCAACGTCAATGTCAGCGGCAACAACAATTGCTGCGGCGGATGGGACAACGACTACCATCCGGTCGCAGGCGCGGTGGCCGTCGGCGCCGCGGTGGCCGTGACTTCGGCGGTGGTGGGCTCGATGGTGAATTCCGTGCCGGCCAACTGTGTGCCGGTCAACTACGGCGGCATGGTGTACCAGCAATGCGGCAGCCAGTGGTACCAGCCGCAGGGATCGCAATACGTGGTGGTCAATCCACCCTACTGACCTGCGCTCTTGGCGGCCGGCGTCGGCAGGGCGCCTTGTGCCTTGGCCATCACGGCCTGGCGAACCAGGCCGATGTGCTCGCGCAGCGTGTAGGCTTCGCTGGCATAGCTCAATGGGGCGCGGATCCGGGCGGCAGCCTGCTCGATCCGTCCCAGGTCGCCTAGCCATTGCTCGACGGGCAAGGCGCCGGTGCGTGTTCCGACATCGCGTTCGAGCAGCGCCAGCTCTCCGTACCAGCGGTAGATGCGCGACCGCGCGCGCCAGCGGAACAGCCGTGGCAGAAGATTGGTCAAGGGAATGATCACGAACAGCACGGGCACCAGCAGCACGATCAGGCGTTCGAGGTAGGCCGCGAGGGTGAACGGCAGGTAGCGGTGAAGTACGCTGGGACCGAAGCGGTGGTGGCGATTCGCATCGGCCGACACGGGCAGGTCCACCATCGCAGTGTTCGGAAACTCGTCGTCCGCTTCGAAATAGCCCTGCTTCCCATGCAATTCGCGCCCGGCTTCGAGGAGCAGGTTGATGATCGCCGGCGACAACCCGTCGCGCGAAACCAGCATCGCCTTGGTGCCGATCAGCTTCACGTCCTGCTCCGGAATGTGCTGCGCGAGATCGATCGTTCCCGCTGGCAAGGTCAACTTGGTGATGTAGGGGAACTTGCGAGGATAGGCGTCTGCGCGTGCCAGGCTCATGAGCTTCAAGTCCGGGTCGTGCAAGGCCTGCCAGATCGCCGGGAACTGCGCGGGCCCGACCAGGAATGCGGCGTCGACCTGTCCCGCCTGCAACGCGCGCAAGGCCTCCAGATTGACCAGGGGCACCAGATCGGCGTTGAAGCGGGTGATGTCGTTCGCCGCGAGCAGGGGCTCCATGAGCGCGCGCACGCCGCTATCCGAAGAGCCCACGGCGAGCCGCCGGTGGCGAAGTTCATCGAATTGCTGGTGGACGACGCTGTCACGATAGAAGATCCACAGCGGTTCGTAGTACAGGGCGGCTAGCATGACCAGCGTCCCGCGGTCGGCCGGGCGCACGACACCGCCATGCACGAAGGCCACATCGACGCCGGAATGGGGATCCCGCAACAAGCGCTCGTTCTCGTCCGCGCCGCCCGTCATGCGTTCCTCGACCCTCACACCGTCGCGTGCCAGGATTTCCTTGTAGCGCTGCGCGTACTGGTGGTACATGCCGTCCGGCAGGCCGGACGCGAGAACGATGCGGCTTGGAATCGCGCTTCGCAACAACCAGGCGCCAAGAAAGGCAAGGGCAACGCTTGCCACCGCGAGCAAGGTCCAGCGCAATTGTTCGTATCGCGCTCCGACAGGAAAATCACCGAGTCGCATACGAAGTCGAGTGTTCCAGCGAGGCTTGAGGCTGGCCCGCGAACGCGTCCTTGGCCGACACGACATTGCCGCCGTCCTGTCGGGAGGCTGCGTCCCCAGGAGAGCTGTCGAGTCTCATTTTTCGCAAGCTGACCGTTCCTGAGCCAGCATCCTGCCACATCGCAAGCTTTCTGGATGCTGAACTGTTGAGAGTTGTCAAGGCGAAGAGAAAGCATCGCAGGAAAATTCCTGCGTCGTCTACTTTCGAAGGTCGACCGATGACAACGCTTATCAAGCCTGATCTCGTACTCGAAACACGGCTGTCCAGGAAGCTGATGGATGTGTACATTCGGGCCGGACTGGTCCTGGCCCTGACCCTGCTGTGCTACCAGATCTTCTCGCCCTTCATCTCCATGATGGCCTGGGCGCTGATCCTGGCGGTGACGATGTACCCGGGCCATCAGGCGCTGGCCGGCAGCTTGGGGGGGAAACAGGGGTTGGCGGCGACGTTGCTGGTGCTGGGCGGTATTGCGCTGATCGTGGCGCCCACGGCCGTGGTGCTGGCCTCGATGGGCGACTCGGTCCACGAGACGATCGAGCGGGTGAAAGACAACAAACTGGAGATTCCCGCGCCGCCGGCGCGCGTGGCCGACTTGCCGATCATCGGCCCGAAGGTGCATGGTTTGTGGTCGTTGGCGCATACGGACATGTCGGCGGTCGTCCAGAGGATGCAGCCGGAGCTCGGCGAAATGGCCGCCAAGGCGCTGGGGATGGTGGCGAGCATTGGCGGAACCATATTGCTCTTCATGTTCTCGTTCATCATCGCGGGCATCATCATGGCCTTCGGCGAGTCGGGTGCCGAAGCCGCGCAGTCCATCCTCGGGCGCATTGTCGGCAGCCGACGAGGCGAGGAGTTTGCTGCGCTGGCCACCTCGACCATTCGCGCGGTGGCCTTGGGCGTCGTTGGCGTGGCCTTCATCCAGGCCATGGCCGTGGGCATCATCATGATCGTTGCCGAGGTTCCCTTCGCCGGCGTGCTGGCCGTGATCGTGCTGGTGCTGGGCATCGCGCAGGTGCCGGCACTGCTGGTCACGCTGCCGGTCATCGCCTACGTCTGGCTGAGCAAGGACTACGAAACCGTGCCGGCCGTCGTCAACTCGGTGCTCCTGGTGGTCGCCGGCATGCTCGACAACGTGCTGAAGCCGCTCTTGCTGGGCCGGGGCGTGGATGCGCCCATGCCGGTGGTCCTGCTCGGCGCGCTGGGCGGCCTGGCGGGCGCCGGCATCCTGGGCATGTTCCTCGGCGCCACGGCGCTGAGCCTGGGCTATCAGATCCTCATGCGGTGGGTGGCGACCGATCCGGACGTCGTCGAGACGGAGACCGATTTGCCGACGGCGACTTGAGCCGATGCGCGCGATGCCTTCGAAGCGGTCGAGGGTGCGAGTGATGGCATTGGCCGGTGCCGCCGCGATGCTCGGGGGCTGCACCACGGTGGGGCCCGATTTCGAGCGACCCCGTGTGCCCTGGCTGTCCGGCTGGACCGGCGGTTCGCTCGAAACCCTCGCCGCCGACCCGCGGCGGCCGCGCAACGGCTCGATGCAGGCGTGGTGGCGCAACTTCAACGACCCCGTGCTCGACCAGCTCGTCGCCGAGGCGCAGCGCGTCAATCCCAACGTGCGAATCGCCGGCATGCGCATCATGGAGGCGCGGGCCCAGCTCGGCATCGCCGACAGCACGCGCTATCCGCAGGTGCAGCAGGTGACCGGCAATGTGCTCGGCGTCGGCGAGCAGCGTTCAGGCGGGCGCGACACCAGTGCCGTGACCGCCAATGCGGCGCTGAGCGTGAGCTGGGAAATCGACTTCTGGGGCAAGTTCAGGCGCAGCATCGAGTCGGCGGACGCCGCCTATCTCGCCAGCATTGCCCAGTACGACGACATGCAGGTGCTGATGGCAGCCCAGGTCGCCGGCCTGTACTGCTCGATCCGCACGGTGGAACTGCGGCTGCGGATCTCGCGCGAGAACGCGGAACTGCAAAGGCGCAGCCTGCAGATCACGGAACTGCATTTCAAGAGCGGCAACGAGTCCGAACTGGACGTCCAGCAGGCCAAGGCGCAGTACCTGGGCACCCTGTCGACCGTGCCCCAGCTCGAGATCGTTCTGCGACAGACCCAGAATGCCTTGAGCATCCTGCTGGCCCGCGCCCCGGGTCCCTTGTCCGAGATGGACGAGGGGAAGGAACGAATCCCGCAGGCCGGCCTGGACGTCATCGTCGACATGCCGGCCGAACTGCTGCGACGCCGTCCGGACGTGCGCACGGCGGAAATGCAGCTGGCTGCGCAGTCCGCCCTGATCGGCGTGAGCGTGGCGGACCTCTATCCCTCCATCTCGCTGCTGGGCTCGGTGGGCCTGGCGGCGACGTCGGTCTCGGGGTCGTCGCAGATCCTGAGCGGGGCCGTCGGGCCCGGCCTGGTCTGGAACGTGTTCGACCATGGCCGGCTGACCAACACCGTGCTGCTGCAGGACGCGAGGTTCCAGCAGTTCTACGAGCAGTACCAGGACACGGTGCTGCGGGCGGCCCGCGAGATCGATGATGCATCGATCGGCTTTGCCAAGACCGGCGAGCAGATCGTGCTGCTGGCAGACGCGGTGAAGGCCGCGCAGCGTTCGCTGGAAATCGCCGACAGGCAGTACAACGAGGGGTTGGTCGACTTCCAGCGCGTGCTCGACTCGCAGCGGACGCTCTTCAGCGAGCAAGACCAGCTGGTCGCCAGCCGCGGCAGCCTGTCGCAGAGCCTGATCGCCATCTACAAGGCCATGGGTGGCGGTTGGGAGGCGGCCCGAAGCCGGCCCGTGCTCGACGATGCGACGCAGGAGACCATGGGCCGGCGCAGCGACTGGAAGGGGCTGCTGGCGGCCCCGCTGCCGCCGCCCGGCGCCGATGCGCTGCCCACTCCGGAGGGGACAAGACCATGAGCGAAAAAGCCGCGCAGCCCACCCAGCCGCCACCCGAGACCGGCAAGGGCGCTCGCATCGGCGCGATCGTCGTGCTCGTGCTCATCGTCGCCAGCCTGGCCTGGTATTTCGTCTCGGATCGCCTGACGCCCTATACGTCACAGGCCCGGGTGCAGGCCTTTGTGGTGCCGGTGGCGGCGGAGGTGGCGGGCCGGGTGCTGAAGGTGCATGTCAAGAACAACGACAGCGTGGAACAGGGGCAGCAGCTCTTCGAGATCGACCCGACGCAGTACCGGATCGCGCTGCAACGCAGCCGTTCCGACTACGAGTCGGTCCGGCGCTCGGTCAATGCGTCGGTGGCGTCGGTGGATGCGGCCCAGGCCTCGCTGCGGGCGGCCGAGGCCAACCATGTCTACGCCCGGCAGGATGCCACGCGACTGGAGCAGATCTTCGCGGAAGACCCTGGTGCGATTTCCATCCGCCGGGTCCAGAGCGCACAGGCCAGCCGGGTCAAGGCACTCAGCCAGGAGCAGGCCGCCCGGGCGGACCTGATCCGCGCCCAGGAAGCTGCAGGCGAAAGCGGCGACAAGAACGCGCAACTGACCAGTGCCCGCTCGGCCGTCGAAAAGGCCGAACTGGACATGCAGCGCACGGAGGTGATCGCACCCGCCGGCGGCCTCGTGACCGACCTGCGCACCGACGTCGGGCAGTTCGTGCAGGCCGGCGCGCCGGTCATGACGCTGGTCACCATCCACGACCTCTGGATCAACGCCGACATGTCCGAGAACAACCTCGGCAACATCGAGCCCGGCGACGCGGTGGCGATCGTGCTCGACGTGATGCCGGGCAAGGTCCTCAAGGGCCGGGTGCGCAGCGTCGGCAGCGGGGTCGCCAGTGGACAGCCGGCGCAGCCGGGGACGCTGCCGACGATCGAGAACAGCCGCGATTGGCTGCGCCAGGCGCAGCGCTTTCCGGTGGCCATCGAATTCGATCCGTCCGAGCGCGATCAGCTGCGCGCCGTGCGGGTCGGCGGACAGGCCGAGGTGCTGGTCTTCACCGGCGAGCATGGGCTGATGAACGGGCTCGGAACGGCCTTCATCCACCTGATGAGCATGCTGTCCTATGTCTACTGAGCGGCGCCGGATGGGCCGGGCCGACAAGGCCGTGCTGCGGCTGGCCATCGGCCTGGGTCTCGCGGTGCTGGTCGCCTACGGCCTGGCGCTCAAGGCGCCCTACGCGGTCTGCGTGGTGGCCGTGCTGATCCTGTGCAAGCCGGGTCCACCGATCCCGCTCTTCAAGGGCATCGCCTTCGCCCTCGTCATTGCCGCGCTGATGACGGCCGGTGTGCTGGTGGTTCCGGTCCTGGAACACTACGCGCTGGCCGGCGTGCTGCTGACGGGGGCGTTGCTTTACGCGGTGTTCTATTCAGGCGCGCGCGACGCCAATCCGCTGACGACGATCCTGGTGATGGCTATCACCTTGATTCCGGTCGTCGGGGTGGTGGCGCAGGCCCTGGCCTTCCAGATCGGCGTGACCCTCGCGGTGGGCCTTTGCATTGGCGTGCTGGTCAGCGGCGCTTCGCACGCTCTCTTCCCCGATTTCCCCGTGCCCGCCGGCATGCAGGCTGCAGCGGAGGTCCCTACCCGGGAGTCGGCGAGCTGGATTGCCTTGCGCGCCGTCCTGATCGTCATGCCAATCTTCGTGCTGGCGCTGACCAACCCCTCCTTCTACGTTGCCGCCATCATGAAGTCGGTGGCGCTGGGGCAGCAGGCCGGCGCCGCGAGCACCCGTTCGGCCGGACGGGAGCTCGTGGGGTCCACACTCATGGGCGCGGTGATCGCCGGATGCCTCTGGCTCGGTCTTTCGCTGCGCCCCAACCTGTGGATGCTGATGCTGTGGATGGCCGCGGCCGCGCTGTGGGCAGGGACACGGCTGTTCCGGGTCCGGCCCAGCGCCTTGCCGCCATCCTTCTGGGTCCAGTCCCTGGTGACCATGTTGCTCTTGCTGGGGCCGGCCATCGAGGACAGCGCCGGCGGCAAGGATGTGCTCAAGGCATCGGCCGTGCGCGTCGCCTTGTTCATCGCCGTGGCGCTCTATGCATGGGCGACGGTGTGGGCGCTGGAACACTGGCGAGCCAGCCGATCCGAAGCGCTTTTCTTCAGACAAGGCTGAACGGAGGAATCAAATGATGCTGACCAATCTCGCGATCGGGCTGCCGACCATCCTGCTGTGCCTGGTGCTGCAGGCGGCCTTCACGTTCTGGAGCGTTCGGTACTACTACGGCCAATCGAACCGTGAAGCCACCATCGCAGGGCCGTTCGTTCGAATTCGCTCGCTCCTGGTCGTGATGATCGTGCTGATACTGGGCAACTTCCTTCAGATCATGATCTGGGGAATCTTGTTCATGGCGCTGGGCGAGTTTGACGAGTTGTACGAGGCGGTGTACCACTCTGCGGTGAACTTCAGTTCGCTCGGATACGGTGATGTGGTGATGACCAAGCCCTGGAAGCTGCTAGGCCCGCTCGAGGCCGCAAACGGGGTGTTGATGTTCGGCCTGACTGGCGCCGCGTTGATGGCGATCCTGCAACAGATGATCAAGGCTCAAGCCGAAAAGAGCGGGACAGCGTAGTCGCGCTCGGCTTCTCGCCCTTCGCATTCATCGCCGTTGGCTATGCATGCATGCGCATCGGCAACTTGTCCTCGCGGGACCGGATTCCTAGACTGCGCGTTTGAACCAGTCATCACCGCTGCCGATCGGTCTGCGGATGCGCTGTTTTTGGCATTCTTATGATATACCGCGCCATTGGACTCGATTCGGGCGCAGGGGTGATCGTCCTTTTCGTGCGGATCGGTGCGTTTTCAGCCTCCGGGTCGCGTCACGCCGGCCGCCGGGCTCCGGCGTTGCTCAAAGGATGAATGAACTGATTGCCATGTAGTGGCTGGCTGACCCGCCGAGTACGCACACGTGCCAGGCACCGTGCCCATGGTGCCAACCGCGCCGGTTGCGATAGAACACGGTGCCAAACGAATAGCATGCCGCGCCGGCCATCAGCCAGGCCAGTGCGACTCTGTCCAGCGCCGCGACGACGGGGGCCGCCGCGAGCACGGCCAGCCACCCCATGCCGAGGTACCGGGTCAAGGAAGGGGGCGCGCCTTCCTTGACGTGGGTTTCAAGTGCGATGCCGATCAAGGCGATGGTCCAGATCGCACCGACCAGGGCCGCTCCCTGCCATCCTTCGAGGGAAACCAGGCCGAACGGCGTGTAGGTGCCGGCAATCATCAGGTAGATGGCGCAATGATCGGCTCGTCGCCAAGCCTCTTTCGCGGGCCCCTGGGATACGTGGTAGAGCGTCGAAGCGGCGTACAACAGGACCAGCGTCAGGACGAATACCGCGGCACCGGCACCGCGTGCCGCGTCCCCGGTGCCCGCCGCCTCGATCCAAAGAAAAGCGCCGCCGACGAGCGAGAGCATCAAGCCCAGCAGGTGGCTGTAGCCATTGAATCGCTCTCCGTCAATGATGCGGAGACTCCGGACGGAATCTGCATTGGAGACCATCAGGCAAGCACTGTCGCAGGCCGGTTCGCAACATCAGTCATTGTTCTTTTCGCATTTGCGGGAGTTGACGAGGCAGCGTGCGGAGCAAGGTCGATCACCTCGACCAGGGTTGGAATCTCGATTTTGGCGTTGAAGGCCTGGTCACGCTCGGGGAAGGACTGTACGGCGCGCAGCTGCTTCCTTGATCGGGTCGCGCGCACGGCCGTGGCGGACGTCGTCGTGGTCGCAATCCCTGTCCCGGCCTTGATCACCGTCACGGTTCTCGTACAGCGCACGCGCCGACTATCGATTTGCAGGGTGACCGTGTCGTGACGGTTGGCGCCAACAGCGCAGCCGAGCAGGCGCTGCAGGCCGGCATGCATCACGACGGCATGGCCTTCTTCCCTCTCGACGGCTCGTCCCGGCATGGCCTGCTGCACCCCGACGGGATGAAGACATGGACTGCAGACAAGGTGCGCCAGTCCATGGCCGCGCACGGCGTCTCGGTGATCGAGATTTCGCTGGGGCACCTACCTGAGCTGCGAAGAGAATTTCGCCGACTACTTCGAAGGCGTCGACAATCCCGATTCTCATCAGCGCCGCTGGGGCATCCGCAAGGGCAACGGCCAGAAGTACCGCTGGCATGAGCATGAGGAACGCTTCGAGGTCGACGGCACCGGCGAATGGTCGTCCAGCGCCATTGCCGGAATTCCACCCGAACGCAGACGTCCGGCCGATCGGGCCCGCGCGAACGATCAGCACGACTTGACGGTGCTCAAGACCTGGCCAGTTCCCGTTCATGCATCCACGCCGCCTGCTTCGGTGCGCGCTTGGTGCGAGTCCACTCGTCGAGCATCTCCCATTTCACGGCGTCGAGCTTCTTCATCTGCTCGGGCGTGGCCGTGTCGGCGGCCAATTCGAGCCGGTGGCCGCTCGGGTCATGGAAGTAGATCGATTTGAAGATCGTGTGATCGGTGACGCCGACGACCTCGATGCCCGCCGCCTCGAGCCGGGCCTTGGTCTCGAGCAGCGCATCGACGCTGTCGACCTTGAAGGCAATGTGCTGCACCCAGCTCGGCGTGTTGGGATCGCGTCCCATCGGCGGTGCGTTGGGGATCTCGAAGAAGGCCAACACATTGCCGTTACCGGCGTCCATGAAGATGTGCATGTACGGGTCCGGCGCCTTGGTCGAAGGAACGTTGTCCTCGGCGATCGCCAGCACGAACTCCATGTTCAAGTGCTTGCGGTACCAATCGACTGTCTCCCTGGCGTCACGGCAGCGGTAGGCGACGTGGTGGATGCGTTGAATCTTCATCGGAATCTCCGGATTGAGTGGGTTGAAGCCGTGGGGCACTATGTAGTAACCGTCGTTACTATATGACCAAGGCAAATGGCAATCAACGCCGAACCGACTCGCTCTCGCTTGTCATTGATATACATCAAGTACTTTCGTTCCACAGGTTTCACGGCGCCGGGCATTTTAGTCTCATGTGTTACTATATACGCATGGAGTTGATGAGCTTCTTTCCCTACCGCCTCGCGCGGCTTGCCGAAGCCGTAGGCCAGGCGACGGCCCAGGTGTACGAGGAGCGCTTCGATCTGACGCGTGACGAGTGGCGCGTGCTTGCGGCGCTGGGCGATGCCGGTGCGGTGAAGACGGCAACTGTGCTGGAGCGGGCCACCCTCGACAAGATGCCCGTCAGCCGTGCCTTGGCCCGCATGGAGAAAGCAGCGCTTGTCGAGCGCTCGCCGGACCCCGAGGACGGTCGGGGCCAGCTGGCGCGCCTGCTTCCGGCCGGCCGCGCGCTCTACCGCAAGATCGTTCCCATGGTGCAGGCGCGCGAGACCTTCCTCCTGGAGGCGCTCGAGCCGGCAGAACGTGATGCGCTCGAAAAGGCCATGGACAAGGTGCTCCAGCGCGCCACGCAGCTGCGTCAGCAGGGTTAGTCGGCCGCTGGCGGGCCGAGATGGCGGCCCTCGATCGAACAACGGCGCTGTTCGACGGCTTCGCGCGGCGCGACGAACCGTGCATCGGGTCTGGCTCGGCAACTTTCATCGCGTCTACGGGTTTTCACCCACACTACGCCTCGAGTTCAAAAATATCATCCCATCTGACATAGTCAGACGCGTTAGGCACGTTCAACAGCCACCACATGATCGACGCAGCCTTCCCGTTCGTCGGCGTCAAGCAATCGGGATGGGGCCGTGAGATGGGTCTGGCGGGAATCGAGGCCTATACGGAGATGAAGTCGGTGGCCGTCTCGCTCAATTGACAGAGAGCCATCGATTGCGGRCGGCCGGCCCGCCCGCAACTCGCAGTTCGATCAAAGCCAGGCGCGCTACCCTCCTGATTGCCGCGGCTCAACGAAGGGGCAGTTCATCGACGAGATAGGCAGTGGCGTTCGCAACGTGTGTTGCAAGCAAGCTGCAAATCGCCCCCTCGTCAAATGCGTCGTGCGCCGCTGCGACACTCTCGAACCAAAGGACGGCGAAACCATCCGGCGGCGACGGCTCGGACCACAGCCGCTCTCGACGCGCCGTTGACGCCGTCCAGTTCAGCGCAAGGCGCAGGCCGGTCTCGCAAGCATATTGGGTGATCGCCAGAGCGAAGGTCTCCTTTGAAGAGGCACCCAGCAAGAACGGGACGATCACCTTGACGCGGCGATCGCTCGTTCCGGTCTCGTCGCCCTCGGTGTCGACAATACAAAGCGTCCACCCCTTCAGGAAGTTGGGCTCGTCCGCAGGTATGTGGCGTCGGCCGATGGTCGAGGACTGAGCGTCGCGCATCGCCTCTTCATCGCGAAAGTAGAGTTCCACGATCCCGTCGATGCAGAAGCTCGGAGGACCGTCCAGGGCCCAGAGAACCTTGTCCACGCGGTTGTGCGTGTACTTCGAGATGCCGTCCATGCCCAGCGCCAAGGCAGCATGGGGACCGGCCCAGTAGTTTCTGAAGTCGCTGGTGGACAGACCTTCCTTCTTCGCCAATAGCGTCATGCGCTTTTTCATTCTTGCCTCCCCATGCCTCAAACGACGCGACGCTCATCCACCAGGAAGGCAGTGATGTCACCCAGGAAGGTCTTGGCGTGTGCCATGGTGGTTTGGCCGGTGGGCGACGCAAAAGCCTCTTGCAGCGTCTGCGCGTCCTTGAACCACAACTCGACGATGCCATCGATAGGTAACGTGTCATAGTCGCAAGGCTTTCCCTTCTCGCGTTCTCTGACAACCACGACGTTCTGTCGATAGGCGCTCACGCCGGGCATCTGTCGCACCAGATCGCCGTGGATCCGCCATTCGCGCCGGAAGTCTTCCTCGCTCAGGGTCGGCAGTCGCCGGATGACGGAGATGCGCTTCAGCAGCTTGGCGCGTTCATCTTCGCCGGGAAGAGGAATCACGACAGATTGCTCTGCCGTGACGATATGCAGACCCCCTAGAAAGTGGTTCTCATCCTTGATCAGCGCCGCCGCCAGATCGCCATCACTGAACGCGCGCTCGGATTGCTGCGCGTCGTCGAACCAGAGTTGGGAGAATCCGTCGAAGTCCCATGGGCCTCGGACAAAGTCGATGCCTCGTTGCACTCGATCGACCACGGGGTTTTGCCAATACTCCCGCAGATTCGGCGCACGCGCCGCCAGGGGTCCGTGCTCGTCCCTCCAGTAGGCATTGAAGTCTTCGAACGTCCAGTCCGCCTTCTTGCGGATCAATCCCATTCGTACATTCATGGCGTGATTCCTTCGTCTATTCGAGAGTGGAGATGAGAGCGTCGGCCGCCTGGGCACGGGCACGCGCCAGTCCCGGCGCCCGCTTCGCAAGCCAGACGCCATGCCGAACCGGCCAGCGCTGATAGCCAGGATCCGCGCCGAGGGACAGCGCAGCGTGATGTGCCCAATAGGGGTCGAACAAGGCTTCACGCCCTAGGGCAATCAGGTCGGCCTTCCCTTCTGCGAGCACAGCTTCCGCTTGCCTTGCGTCGACGATCATCCCGACGGCTTGGGTTCTGATCTTTGCTTCGTTGCGGATCCGCTCTGAGAACGGGACCTGGAAGCCCAGACCGCGCGGTACCGGCAAGGCACGCGTCTCTTCGGTCAGCCCGCCGGACGAGCAGTCGATGACGTCGACACCGCATGTTGCGAGCTCGCGCGATAGCACGATCGAGTCCTCCAGGCTCCAGCCGTCCACGCTGCCATCGACCGCTGACAGCCGACAAAACAGCGGTTTGCCCGCAGGCCAGACCGCACGTGCTTTGCGAGCGATCTCGAGCGCCAAGTGCATGCGCCCGGGAAGGTCACCGCCCCATTCGTCCTGTCGATGATTCGAGTTGGGGGACAGGAAGCTCGCGACCAGGTAGCCGTGGCCGAAATGCAGCTCCACGACATCGAAGCCAGCCTTGTCGGCACGCACGGTCGCATCGACGAAGCTCTGCACGACTTCGGTGATGCCGTCCGCGTCCAGCGCGCGCGGCGCTGACCAGCCGGGACCCGCCGGAAGCGCACTGGGACCGAGCCGCTCCCACGGCTCCGCATCGGCCGCAAGGCGTGATTCCGCGAGCGCCGCGCCGCCTTCCCACAGGGGCTGACTTCCAGCCTTGCGGCCCGCATGCGCGAGTTGCACCCCGATGGCGCTGCCGTTGGCGTGGACGAAATCCACAACCGCCTTCAACGGCTCGATCTGGCTGTCCTTCCAGAGACCCAGATCCGCAGTCCCGATGCGCCCGCGTGGGTCGACCGCCGTACTCTCGGTCAGGATCAGCCCGGCGCCGCCCAACGCGAACTTTCCGAGGTGCACCAGGTGCCACGGCGTCGCGTGGCCCGCTTCCGCGGCATGCTGGCACATGGGCGAAATCACGATGCGATTGTTCAGCACAAGTTCGCGAAGCTGAATGGGCTGGAAAAGAAGTGGTTGATTGGTGGTCATACGAAAAGCCAGTTAGTTACGGAGCGACGACCGGGACGGTCGCGGGTTGCCGAGTACCCAGATAGGTGCCGCCCATCACGGCAAGAAAACCGAAGAGATGCCAAGGCGTCAGTCGCTCCCCGAGCAAAATGGCTGCAAATCCGACGCCGAAGACGGGCACCCAGTACAGGAAGACGGCAGTGCGAGCCACGCCGATGCGCGCAATGGCTCGGTTCCAAACGAGATTGGAGAGCGCGGTCGCCATGACACCCGAGAACAGGATGAACGCCCAAGGGCGCCAGCCGGGAAACAGCCCATCGAATCCCATCGTGGTCGATTCGAGAGTGGCATGGACCGCAAGGAAGAGCGACCCGACCACATAGATTGCCCAGCTGATGGTCAATGGGTGGAGCTGCCGGGCCAGGCGCTGCACGATTGCGCCACCCGCAGCAAAGCTGACCACGGCAGCCACCAGCATCAAGTCGCCCGCGCCTGCGCTGGAAAGGCCGGCCCCTGGATGACTCAACACCACGGCCGCCACGCCGGCGAAGCCGAGAAGGACACCCACCAGGCGCGTCAACGTCAGACGCTCCCGGAAAGCGACCGCGGCGAGCAATGCGGACACCAGCGGGCTCAAGGCCATGATGAGCGCGCCATTGGTGGCCGTGGATCGCAGCAAGCCCTCCGCAAACAATATCTGATTGAGGTACACCATCAAGACCGCACAGACCACGATCGCCCCGCCCTGCGGCCACGACAACGATGGAAGTCCGCAGCGCTTCGACAGAACGATCAGGCTCAACGCAGCGCATGCCACGAGCATTCGGAGCGCAGCCAGTGTTGTCGGATCGAAGACCCCTGTCAGGACCTTTACCGCTGCCAGGTTCAGCCCCCAGATGGCCATCGCCGCGATCAACGTAGCCTGGACGGCGGCTGGATTCACTTCGCGATCAGACATGCGTCAGGCCCCTTGGAGTTGGCGATTGCGCTGCCGGAGCAAGGACGCGAATGCACTTCCCAGCAGGAAGAGACCGATGGCTGAAGATGCAAAGACCATGGTTGACGAGAAGGTGTCGACCACCCACGCGGCAAGCAAGACCCCAAGGGACTGCCCGAAGAACAGGACGCAAGCAAACAGCGAGACCGCCGTACCGCGCATCGTTGGAGCCATTTGAGTCGCATGGGTCTGCAGCGTGTTGTGCAAGGCGTAGAAACCAAAGCCGGCAAGCATGCAAGCCGCAAGCGTCCACTGCCAGGATGGTGCCAACGCAATCGTTGCGAACGCGCCGCCCAGGCAGACGCCTCCCGTGGTCGCCAGTCCGGCTTCGCCGAACCGCCGCAACAGCACGCGGGCGCAGCGGCTGTAAAGAAGGCCGCCGACCCCGTAGAGCGCGACGATGGCGCCTGCCTTTGACATCGACAGGTTGAACGTGGCGTGGAGGTGCGACGGAATGAAGGCGAGTGCGCTGAAAGCCAGCGCCCCTTCGATGCAGGTCACCAGCAATACCGTCCTTGCCCACGGCCGGGCGAGCACGTCCAAAGCTCGACGTCCCACACTCCCGGTGTCTCCCGCCGGTGAAGACGCAATGCCACCTGCACGCCTGGCCAGCATCGAGCCGCTGATCAGGAAGATCAACGCGAGCATGAAGAACGCTGCTCGCCAGTTCAACATCTCAGCGATGAGGCCGCCAAGCCACTGGCCGCAGATCATTCCGAAGACCGTCGCGCCGAGCAGCTTGGCCAACACTTCCTGGCGGCCTTCGTAGGCGACGCTGTCGCCGATCCACGCCATCGTCAATGGAATGATCCCAGCCGCAGCCACTCCCGACAGAATGCGGCCGACAACCAGCCAGTCCAACGTGGGTGACAACGCTGCCGCGGTGCTTCCGATCGTGCACGCCAACGTCGCAAGGCCAATGACGCGCACTTTGCCGTAGCGATCACCCAGCGGTCCATAGAACAGCTGGAGAACCCCGTAGGCCAACGCGAAGCCGGAAATGGTCCGAGCAGCCTGGCCCGTCGTTGCCGAGAACTCCGCTGCCAACGAGGGAAGCATGGCGTCACAGATTCGCATCGAAGCCATGCTCGCGAACGCGCATGCGCTGAGCAGCCACAGCATTCGGGTATCGAGGAGACGGATGCTCATGGTTGCATCGCCTGGTACGGGGCTCACTCTCATGCCGTCAGACCTGGTGCGAGGATCAGACTCGCTTCGGTCGCCTCGATCACCTCGCGGACTGACACGCCAGAAGCGGTCTCTTGAAGGACGAGCCCCTTCTCGGTCGGCCGGATCACTGCGAGTTCCGTGACGACCAGGTCCACGCGGCGCACCGAGGTGATCGGAAGGCTGCAGCGCGGCACGATCTTGGACCCGGTCTTCGAACGATGTGTCATCGCTACGATGACCCGGCGCGCCCCGGTCACCAGATCCATCGCACCCCCCATGCCCGGGATCATCGAGCCAGGCACCATCCAGTTCGCAAGTTGCCCAAGCGCGTCGACCTCCAGACCTCCAAGCACAGTCACATCGAGGTGCCCACCCCGGATCATTCCGAAGGAAAAAGCGGAATCGAACGCGCACGCACCGGGCAAGGCGYCGACGGGACGTCCACCCGCGTCGGTGAGGTTGATGTCTTCGAATCCTTCACCGGGCAACGGGCTCATGCCCATGATGCCGTTCTCGGAATGGAAGAACACGTGAAGCGACGGGGGAATGTACTGGGCAACCTGGGTTGGCAGGCCGATGCCGAGGTTGACGCGGTCCCCGTCCTTGAGCTCGAGCGCGACCCGTCGAGCAATCACTTCCTTGTCGTTCATGAAGCACGCTCCTTGCCCACCAGGACCTGGACCAGCACGCCAGGCGTGATCACCGCATCCGGTGCGATCATTCCCACAGGCACGATGCTTTCTGCTTCGGCAATCGTCGTGGTCGCCGCCATGGCCATGAGCGGATTGAAATTTCGGGCGGTGAGCGTGTACTCGAGGTTGCCGTAGTAGTCCGCCCGCTTTGCGCTGATCAGCGAAAAATCAGCCTTCAAGGCCGTCTCGAGCAGATAGCTGCGGCCGTCGACCTCGAGCGTGCGCTTGCCATCGGCGACCAGGGTGCCGACGCCCGTGGGTGTCAGGATGCYGCCGAGCCCGAATCCACCAGCGCGGATTCTTTCCGCCAAGGTGCCCTGAGGCACCAGTTCGACCTGCAAGGCGCCGTCCAGCATGAGTCGCTGAGTCACGGCATTGGTCCCGATGTGGCTGGCGATGACCTTGCGGACAAGGCCGGCATCGATGAGCCGGCCCACACCGACTCCAGGGCGCGCGGTGTCGTTGCTGATCAGGGTGAGTCCACCACGCCGTTGCCGAATCAGCTCGTCGATGAGACGCGGTGGGCATCCCACACCCATGAACCCGCCCACCATCACAGTGGCCCCGTCGGGAATCATCGCGACGGCCTGCTCGAGCGGGACGGCCTTTTTCATTGTTCTTCGACGATGCCGACCACTTCGCCCAACCCGATGCGAGCCGCGCCGTCGCGCTCACACCACCCACGCATGATCAGCGCGTCACCGTCCTCCAGAAAGGTCCGCTTCTCCCCATTGGGAAGCTGGATCGGCTGCTTGCCACCGTTTGTGAGCTCCATCAGCGAGCCGGCCTCGTCGGCGTCGGGGCCGGACAATGTGCCCGAGCCGAGAAGATCTCCGGGCGGCAGATTGCAGCCGTTCACCGTGTGGTGGGCGATCAGTTGGGCCGGTGTCCAGTAGGCCGCACGATGGCTGTTGGTCCGCGACAGGCGCACGGGGAGCTCACCGGCTTCGCGCATCCTGGCAGTCTGCAGCAGGACTTCCAGTTCGATGGAGAACGCCCCCTGCGCTCGGTTCATCTCCGAGTCGAGGTAGGGCAGAGGCTGCGGATCGCCGGCTGGGCGTTCGAACGCTACGCGGAACGGCGCCAGCGCTTCTGTCGTGATCAACCAGGGGGACACCGTGCTGGCGAAATTCTTCGAGAGAAATGGTCCGAGCGGCTGGTATTCCCAGCCCTGGATGTCGCGCGCCGACCAGTCGTTGAACAAGGTCACGCCGAACAGGTGCGCATCCGCCGCGCCAATGTCGATCGGCTTCCCTTGCTCGTTTCCCTGACCGACGAACCAGCCGAGTTCGAGTTCATAGTCGAGACGCTTGGAGGGACCGACACTCGGCGTCGCAGCGTCGGGCGCCTTCGTTTGCCCGCGCGGGCGTTTGATGCGCTGACCGCTGACACCGATCGAAGAGGCACGCCCGTGATAGCCGATCGGCACCCACTTGTAGTTCGGCAGCAGCGGATTCTCCGGACGGAACTGCTTGCCGACGGTCGTCGCGTGATGAATGCTGGTGTAGAAGTCGGTGTAGTCGCCGATGCGCGCCGGGAGAGCGTATTCGGCCTCCGCCTGCGCCACCAGGCAGGGTTCGAGCAGGGGCCGCTCTGGCGAACCCACGCGCAAGGCGCGGGAAAGCGCCAGGCGCAGGGCCGCCCCCGCGGCCGGACCGAGCGCCATCAGCGCGTTGAGCGAATCACCCGATGCGGCGGTCGCGGCCGCGGCGGCTTCGCCTGAGAACAGGCCGCGCTCGACGGCCGCTGCGATGTTGACGATCTGGTCGCCGATGGCCACGCCCCCGCGAAAGACCTCGTGCGTGCCACGACGCCGGAATACGGCGAGAGGGAGGTTCTGGACAGGAAAGTCGGTCCCCGCGTTCCGGGCTGACGCGACCCAGCTCTGAAGTGCCGGGTCGTGGGTTTCGTTCAATGCAATCATGAGAGATTCACGCGTTCCGTGCCGGCATCAGGGGACCGGCGTGGCCAGGCTGCCGTCGTGCATCCAGGCCGCGTGCTTGGGCGCGCGCTTGGTCCTGGCCCACTCCTCGAGCATGTCCCACTTCACCTCGTCGAGCTTCTTCATCATCTCCGGGGTGCCGGTGTTGGCCGCCAGTTCCAGGCGGTGGCCGTTCGGGTCGAAGAAGTAGATCGACTTGAAGATGGTGTGGTCGGTCGGGCCCAGCACCTCGATGCCGGCCGCTTCCAGGCGCTGCTTGGTGGCCAGCAGCGTGTCCACCGAATCGCACTCCAGCGCCAGGTGCTGCACCCAGGCCGGCGTGTTGCGGTCGCGGTCCATCGGCGGCTGGCTGGGCAACTCGAAGAAGGCCAGGATGTTGCCCTGCCCGGCGTCGAGGAAGACGTGCATGTAGGGGTCGGGCGCCTTGGTCGATGGCACTTCGTCCTCGGCGATGGCCAGCACGAACTTCATGTCCAGGTGCTTGCCGTACCACTCGACGGTCTGCTTGGCGTCGACGCAGCGGTAGGCGACGTGATGAACTTTCTTGATCAGCATGATGGTTTCCTTAAGGTTTCGCGGGCGCTGTCTTTTCGGGGTGAGCGCGGCCCCGCGGTGCCGCGCTCCGCCGTCTTCCCTTGTCCTATGAACTTGTCGCGCGAGGCTGACTGGCGAAAATAGACCGATCAGCCCTCGAGCGTCTTCCACATCTCGACATCACGCTCTGCCGTCCAGATGCGGGGGTCGGTGTACTTGGTCACCTCGTCGTAGCACCGCGTGACGTCGAAGGGCATGCAGTGGTCGAAGATCACCCAGTGGCCATACTTGGGCTTCAACGCGGCGAAGGTGTCCTTGTAGACGGCGTTCAAGTCCTTGCCGGCGTCGACGCCCTTCTGCACATTGGCATACACGTCCGAGATGAAGTCGCGCGTTTCGCTCAGGCCCTTGGCCACCTCGTCGGGCGTGGTGAGTGCGGCGCCACGGCCGGGCACCAGCGCCCTGGGCTTGAGCGCAGCGAGGTTTTCGAGCGTCTTGGGCCAGTCCTTGAAGTACGCATCGCCGGCATAGGGCGTGGCGCCAAATTCGACCAGGTCGCCCGACAGCAGTGCACCCTCGCCCGGCAGCCAGACGACCGTGTCGCCCTTGGTGTGGCCGCGGCCGAGCTGCAGCAGTTGCACTTCGAGCTTGCCCAGCCACAGCGTCATCTTGCCGGTGAAGGTCATGGTCGGCCAGGTCATGCCGGGCGGCACGGTCTCGACGTTCTGGAACAGCCGCGGGAAGCGGCCGATCTCGCTGGCCTTGTCCTGCTCGCCCCGTTCGACGATCAGGTCGCGCGTGTCCTGGCTGGCGATGATGTGCTCGGGCTTGTAGGCCGCAGCGCCCAGCACGCGAACCGCGTGGTAGTGCGTGAGCACCACGTACTTGATCGGCTTGTCGGTCACTTCGCGGATGCGGCGGATCACGTCGGCCGCCATCGCCGGCGTCGCTTGCGTGTCGGCAACCAGCACGGCGTCGTCGCCGATGATGATGCCGGTATTGGGATCGCCCTCGGCCGTATAGGCCCAGGCATGCTCCGAGATCTGGCTGAAGGTGACCTTCTTTTCTTCGAGGTCGGCTTGGCTGGCAAATTTCTTGGTTTGGGTCATGGGGTACTCCTTGTGTGGAAAGTTGAAAGCTTCAGTGCGAGCCGAGATAGGCCGCCTTGACCTTGGGATCGTTGAGGAGCGCGCGTCCTGTGCCCTCCAAGGTGATGTGTCCTGTTTCGAGCACGTAGGCGCGGTCGGCCACGCCGAGCGCCTGCTTGGCCATCTGCTCGACCAGCAGGATGGTCAAGCCCGATTCGCGCAGTTGGCGAATCGCGTTGAAGATGTCCTTGATGATCAGGGGCGCCAGGCCGAGCGAGGGCTCGTCGAGCAACAACAGCCGCGGCTCGCTCATCAGTGCGCGCGCAATGGCCAGCATCTGCTGCTCACCGCCGGACAAGGTCCCGGACAACTGGTCCTGACGTTCACGCAGCCGAGGAAACCGCTTGAATTCGCGCTCGATGGCAGCTGCCGTGGCGGCAAGATCCTTCTTGCGCGAATAGCCGCCGAGCATCAGGTTCTCGCGCACCGTCTGATCGGCGAACACGCCACGACCTTCCGGTGACATTGCCACGCCAAGGCCCACACGTTGATGCGATGGGACGTTCGTGATGTCCTTGCCATCGAACAGGATGCGACCTTCGGTGACGGGCTCCAACCCGCAGATGCTCTTGAGCAAGGTGCTCTTTCCCGCTCCATTGGCGCCAATGATGGTCACCACTTCGCCCTTGCGCACTTCAATGCTCACGCCCTTGACGGCCTGAATCGCACCGTAGGCAACCTTGACTGATTCGAGTTTCAGCATGTTTGACTTTCCGGTTCAGGCGGCGAGCGCTTCTTCGGGCTCGTCGACGCCAAGATAGGCCTCGATGACGCGGGGATTGGCCTGCACCTCTGCGGGCTTGCCTTCAGCGATCTTGATGCCGTAGTCGAGCACGATGACGTGGTCCGACACCGACATCACGAGGTCCATGTGATGCTCCACCATCAGGATGCTCACCCCGCATTTCCCGATTCGAAGCAGCAGTTGTCCGAGCTCGGCGGTCTCCTGCGGATTGAGGCCGGCGGCCGGCTCATCAAGCAGGAGAAGCTGTGGCTCGGTGGCGAGCGCTCGTGCCAGTTCGACGCGGCGTTGCAGACCATAGGACAAGCTGCCAGCGGGGTGATGCGCCAGGTGCAACAGGTCCACCAGTTCAAGCAACTGGAGCGCGCGGGCACGCGTGGCCGCTTCCTGCTTCCTCGCACTGGGCAGCGAGATCAACGAGGCGAAGAATCCGTTCGTCATTCGGCTGTGGCGGCCCAGCATCACGTTGTCGAGCACTGAAAGGTCGGCGAACAAACGCAGGTTCTGGAATGTCCGCCCCATGCCCATGCAGCAGATCTGGTGTACGGGACGACCCGACACCTCCTGACCCAGGAACTGGATCGAACCCTCGGTCGGATCGATCAGGCCGGTCAGCATGTTGATCATCGTGCTCTTGCCCGCCCCGTTCGGCCCGATCAACGCGTGAATATGGCCGCGCTGGAGCTTGAAGGACACGTCCTGAGCCGGTTTCACCCCGCCAAAGTTCTTGGTGACGCCTCGGACAACGAGCAGTTCGCCGCTTCCCTCAGGGCCGATACGCGTGGACCCAACTGCCGCGCTCGAAGGTTCGGGAGCAGCTTCGGACTTGCGGAACCAGTTCGCGAACAGGCCGACGACCCCACCCGGCATCACGTAGAGCGCGAAAAGCAGCAGGAAGCCGTAGAGGAAATGTTGCGCCGAGGGCCAGCGCGCCAATGCCGCATCGATCACGGTAAGGATCACGGTGCCGACCAACGGCCCGTACTGCGAGCCGGCGCCGCCGAAGAGCACCAGCAGCAGGATGAAGATCGACAGGTTGAAGGTGATGAAGTCGGAGTTGATGTACTGGTTCTGCTGGGCCACCAGTGCGCCTGCGATCCCGCAGGTGACCGCTGCGACGACAAATGCGATCACCTTGGCTCGATAGACGCGAACACCGACCGAGGACGACGCGATCTCGTCCGCCTGCAGTGACTGCAACGCTCGGCCGAAGCGCCCCTGCAACAGGTTGCGCAACAGCAGGTGGGTGACCGCGCAAAGCACGATGGCGAACCATACCCACTGTTCCGAGGTCAAGGGCTGGCCGTTCCAGGTCAAGGCCCTGATGCCATAGATCCCCTGGGCGCCGCCGAACACGTCGGTCCATTCGCCGACCAGCTTCTCGACGACGATGCCGAATGCCAGCGTCACCATCGCCAGGTACGGCCCCTTCACTCGCAGCGACGGCAAGGCGATCAGGACGCCGCAGACGCCAGAGATCGCGGCGGCCACGACCAAGGCGAGCCAGGGGTTCATCTCGGTCCGGGTCGTCAACAACGCCACCGCATAGGCGCCTGCGGCGAAGAGACCCGCCTGGCCGAGCGACTTCTGGCCGGCGTAGCCGACCAGCACGTTCATGCCGGCGGCGCAGAGGTAGTAGACGCACATCATGAAGACGATGCGCAGGTAATAGTCGTTGCCGAACAGCGACGTGATGCCGACCAGCGCGCCGGCAACGAGCACGACGCCCAGGGGATGTTGACCGCGCTTCATACCTTCTCCACCAGCCTCTTGCCAAACAAACCGGTCGGGCGGAATGCGAGGACCAGGATCACCAGTCCGAACACCGCCACCTCCCGCCACTGCGCCTGCCACAGGTTCACCAGCGACTCGAAGACACCCAGCACGAAGCCGCCGATGACGCAGCCTCGCGGATTGCTCAGGCCGCCGATCATTGCGCCCGAGAAGCCCTTGAGGCCGACCGTCAGACCCATGAACAGGGAAGCCTGCGCGATCGGCGCCAGGAGAAAGCCGGACAGTCCAGCCAGAGCGGAACTGACAACGAAGGCGCCGATCATCACGGCGTTGGTATTGATGCCCATCAGACTGGCAACGTTGCCGTTGGCCGCGACAGCGCGCATCGCCTTGCCAACCATCGTGCGATTCATCACCCAGTCGAACGCGATCATGATGACCACGGCCACCGCGAGCGTCAGCAGTTCCTGCGGACGAACCCCGACGCCGAGCAGGCGGATGACCGAATCCCCCACGGGTCCCGGCACCACGACCGGCTTGGGTCCCCAGATGGCCAGCCCGATGCTCTGAAGAATGACTCCGAATCCCAGGGTACTCATGACCCATGCCATGCCGGGCCGCCCCGCAAAGGGCCGGACGCCGATCACGTACAGCAACCAGCCGAGAAGGCCCATGACGCCCAGTGCCGCGACAAGCGCGAGCAGCTGAGCGCCGGCGCCGGGCAGCGCTTCGCCAAACGAGGTTGACGTGACCGGGAGACCCAGCACCAGGAAGAGCGCGCTCATCCCGATGAAGGCGCCCGCCGACACAAACTCCCCATGAGAGAAGTTGAGGGTCTTGGTAGTGGTGAATGTGATGCTGAAACCCAGCGCCACGAGCGCGTAGGCACCGCCCACGGCCAACCCGCTGATGATCGCCTGCAAGAGCGCTTCTGCCATTTTGTGTCTCCTGGTCGCGCCCGAGGCCGCCATCAGCCCCGGGCCCGTCTTCGAACCGTTATTGCTTGAAGTCCGCGGGGGCGAACGAGCCGATCATTGCGTCGTTGTAAGGCATCAGCTTGCCGTCCTTCCAGCGGATCCAGACCAGGTCCTTGGCGGTGAGCGCCTCATGGTTGGTCTTGCTGAAGGGCTTGTCGTAAGTCTTGAGCATGCCTTGCACCGGCGTCTTCAGGTCCTCGAGTGCCAGGCGAACCGGGGAGCCGTCCGTGGTCTTGGCTTGCTTGACGGCTTCCGCATAGATCAGGACCGAGTCGTAGCCGTGCAGCGCGAACGAGAACGAGCCCGGCGCCTTCAACTTGGATCCGACGCGGTCGAACAGCTTCTGCTGGGCGGGGGTGCGCGTTTCGCTGACGGTGCGCATGAAGATCGGCTTCTCGGCGAGCGCCTTGCCTGCTGCATCGTAGAAGGTGATGTTGTCCGCGGCCCACGAGCTCAGCGTCAGCGGGAAGTAGTTGATCTTCTCCATGCTCCGGACCAGTTGCGCGATCGGAGTGCCTTGTGCCCAGACGACCACGGTGTCCACGCCTGCGGCCTTCATCTTGCTCAACTGAGACGTCATATCGGTGTCGCCGACGCCAAAGCGCTCGGTCGCAGCGATCTTGATGTCCTGGAGCTTGGCGATCTCCTCCATGTCTTTCAGGCCGCCTTGGCCGTAGCCCGTGGTCTCTGCCATGAGGCCGACCACCTTCGACGTGGCGGCATTCTTCTTGACGTAGGCCATCAGAGCGGCGATCTGCTCGCGGTCGACCATCGACACGCGGAACATGTAGTTGTCCGCACCCGGGCTCATGGGCTTGGTGATGTCCGTGCCCGATCCGACGTTGCCGATCACGGGAATCTTCTTCTGGTTGGCGATGTGCTTCCAGGCCATCGCGTTGCCCGAGTTCGTAGGCCCGAACACTGCGACGACCTTCTCGTTGTCGATCAGGTCGCTCATGTTCTGGATCGACTTCGGGGGGGCGGATGTGTCATCGCGGGTGACGAGCGACAACTTCTTGCCGAGCACGCCGCCAGCAGCGTTGATGTCGGCAATCGCCGCCTCCATGCCCAGCACAGCCGCTTGACCACTTTGCGCTGACGGAGAAGCGGACAGATCGCCGTTGTAGCCCAACTTGATGTCTTGCGCACTTGCCGCCGTGGCGGCAACAAGGCTGGCGGCAAGAACGGCCTGCTTCAGGAACGTAGGAATGCTCATGACTGTCTCCGGTTTTTTGAACTCATCGAGTTCAGGGTTGAAACTAGGAAGGAAGGAAGGAATCCTGCGGATCAGGAAGCGAGGAAGCCGCCGTCGACGGGAAGCGTCACGCCCGTCACGTAGGTGGCCATGCTCGAGGCGAGGAAGACCACGGGGCCGACCAGTTCCTCGGGTTGCCCGACGCGCGCCATTGGCGTGCGCAGCATGAACTTGTCGAGGCGTTCCGGCGCTTCCCGCGTGTAGGAGGTCATGGGCGTCTCGATGACGCCTGGCGCAATCGCGTTGACGCGGACGCCGTCTTTTGCCAATTCAACAGCGAGGGCTTGCGTCATCAGCTTGACCGCGCCCTTGGACGGGGAATAACCCACGACGTTGGGAATTCCCGTACTCGACGCGATGGACCCCACGTTGATGATCACGCCCTTGGTGGCTTTCAGTGCGCCCAACCACGCATGCGTCGGGAGGAACGTACCCATCACGTTCACGTTCAGCGTGCGCTCGAGGTTCGACGCAACCTTCGGACTGTCCATGCCCTCGCGAATGATGATGCCCGCGTTGTTCACGAGGATGTCGATGTTGCCGACCTCACTCGCCACCGTGGTGGCGAGTGCTTGACAGGCATCTTGCGAGGTCACGTCGAGCTTGTACGCAACCGCCTTTCCGCCCGCGGCGTTGATTTCCGCTGCAACGGCCTTGGCGTTTTCTTCGTTCAAGTCCGTGACGACGATGCTCGCCCCGGCTTTGGCCAGGCCTTTGGCGATGGCCTTGCCATTGCCCTGCCCTGCGCCAGTCACAAGCGCGATGCGTCCGCCGAGAACCTCGGGCGCCATGAGTTCGGAGATTTCCATTTTTCTGTCCTACTTTGTTTGTCAGGAGATCAGGCTGCATGCGCGCGCTGGCGCGGATTGGCCAACTGAACGACCTCGGCGGCGGGTCGAGCTGTCTGCTGCGCGAGTGCTTGACCCACGACGTAGCCGAAAGTCAGCGCCGGGCCGAGCGTGATGCCCGCTCCGGGGTAGTTGCCACCCATGATGCTGGCGGCGTCGTTGCCGATGGCGTACAGGCCCTTGACCGGCTGGCGGTCCTTCGTCAGGACTTGGCAAGACTCATCCGTTGAGAGACCTGCAAACGTTCCGATCTCGCCGACGACGATCTTGATGGCGTAGTAGGGCCCTTGACGGATCGGCGCCATGCAGGGATTCGGCGTCACCATCGAGTCGCCTTGGTAGCGGTTGTAGGACGTACTGCCCTTGGCGAACTTCGTGTCGACGCCGGACGAAGCATCCCGATTGAAGGTCTCCACTTCTTCCTGCAGAGCGGCGTAAGGAACGCCAATAGCCTTGGCCAGTTCCTGAAGGCTCTTGCCCTTCTTGAGATAGCCGTTCTTCAGATGCTTGCCGATGGGCAACGGAAACGGAGCCACCGCGCCCAACCCGTATTCGCGGAGATGTTTGTGATCGCAGATCAGCCAGCAAGTGACCTCGGAGCCCTTGCAGACCTTCACGAGGTCCTGAATGAAGTCATGGTAAGAAAGAGCTTCGTTGGTGAAGCGCCGACCGCGCTGGGTCACGGCGATCACGCCCGGCTTCGCCCGGTCGATGAAGTGGGGCATGACGCCCTCGGAGCCATCCTTGCGCTTCGTCACGGACGTGGGGCACCAGGCGGCTGCGTTGGGAATCGTGGGGTCGACCCAGCCCCCGACGGATTCACCCAGACGCAGACCATCGCCGGTATTCAGCGCGGGCGAAGGAGTGAAGTGTTCACGGCCGGTCGGCGCATGAGGAAACAGTTGCATGCGACGCTCGACGTCAAAGGGGAAGCCACCGCAGGCCAGCACAACGCCGCGGCGCACTCGAATGTCAACCGGCGTGCCGTCGCGCGCGACCGTTGCTCCGACCACCGCATCGCCTTCAACGATGAGCTTCTTCACCGGCGAGTTCAGCCACACGGGAACGTCGAGGTCCATCGCCGCCTTGGCGAGTCGACCCGCCAACGCATTGCCGTTGGTCAACGTCATGCCGCGGCCATACTTCACTACATCCAGAAGATGTCCGCCGAAGCGCTTGGCGACGTACCAGAAGGACTCGAGCGACTTGAAGGCGCGCAGGAAGTGCCACAGCTCCTTGCCGGAGCCAAGCATCATGCCGAACACGGTCAGCTCGGGCACAGGCGGAGCCAGTTGGGCGATACGACTGCCGAGTTCTCGCCCGTCGAACGGGCGGGTCACCATCGAACGGCCGCCAGGCTGGCCGCCGGGCGCTTCCGCGTGATAGTCGGGGAACACCGGCGGCATGTCGAACTGCACGCAAGTGTTCTCGGCGAAGAAGTCGATGGCTTTCGGACCGTTCTCGATGAAGGCGTCGACGCGGGCTGCGTCGAAATGAGTGGTGGCCTCGTGCTGGAGGTATGTGCGAGCGGCGCCCGGCGGTTCGTTGATGCCCTGCTCCTTGGCGAGCTTGGTGCCAGGAATCCACAGCCATCCGCCAGAACGTGCGGTGGTGCCGCCATAGACCGGCGCCTTGTCCACCACCAGCACCTTGAGACCCTGGTAGGCGGCAGTCACTGCCGCCGACATGCCAGACGCGCCAGTGCCGACCACCAGAACGTCGTACTCCGTTTCCTGCTTGCTCATTGACCATCACTCCTTTGAGGTAGGGGCCTCGTCTGCCGACCCGATGGCGTTAGTATGTGGCTAACGCGTCTTCTCCATACTAATGGTTTACCCCAGTCTAATGAAGTTGTTAGAATCAAACCGTTAGGAGACATCCATGAGCGCACTTGAAAACGAAAGCGGCGAATCAAGCTCTGAGAAGGAACGCAGGGGCATCCAGTCCATCGAGGCGGGTGGCCAGTTGCTCCTTGCGCTCKGTGCGCAGGGGCGCCCCATGCCCTTGAGGGAACTTGCGAGGGCCGCTGACATGGCACCTGGAAAGGCCCACCCCTACCTGGTGAGCTTCTCCAAGCTGGGGCTGGTCACTCAGGAGTCTTCGACGGGCTACTACTGGCTAGGTCCGACCGCGATGCAACTCGGTCTCGTGACCCTCAGGATGCTCAATCCGGTTCGCGAGGCCACGCCCTTCGCGGAGGACCTGGCGAGGGAGACAGGACACAGCGTTGCGCTGTCGGTCTGGGGCAATCAAGGGCCGACGATCGTGTATCTCTTTGACGCGATCTATCCTCTCCACACCAACATCCGAACGGGAACCGTCATGTCGCTGGCGGGCACGGCAACGGGCCGCCTCTTCGCCGCCTATCTGCCCGCCAAGCTGATCGAGGAATCGCTGCTTGAGGATGAGCGGCGACTGGGACCGGACATCGCCAAGCCTATCGACGCGACCGATCTGCAAGGCATGCTGAACGAGGTGCGCAAGCACGGCGTGTCTCGCTCAGTGAACAACCCCACCCCCGGCGTCTGCTCCTTCGCCGCACCCGTCTTCGACTATTCAGGAAACATCGTGCTGGGAGTCACGCTGATGGGCCGCTCGCGATCTTTCGATACGGACTGGACTGGCGCGCAGGCGAAGGCTGTGAAAGCATGCGGCGTCAACGTATCCAAGCGTCTCGGGCATCAGCCCTTGCGCACAAGTTGAGCTTCTGCCCGCCGACGCAACACCTCGCAATCCGTCTCTCTGCTGCGCCAGCGCATGCTCGACGACGATCGCATCGGCAAACGCGAGGCAACTGGCACCGGGATTGAGAAAGCGACGCGGACCTCAGGCCAATCCAGACGCACGTGAATCCGAGTCGCTTGGAAGTCGTCTCCGTACAGACACGCAAGGCCTTGGCCATGGGTCCGTCCTAGTCCGGATCGAAATGGGGACCGCACAGGCGCTGGCGTCGGCGGCGCAGATGAAGGTCATCGAGTTCCACACCTGGAACTCGACAGCGAAGAACATCGGCGCGCCGGGCTTCGACTACGACACCGTCAAGGGCTTCTCGCAGGCCGTGGTGGCACAAGCGCGCTAAGGCAGCTTCGCAGCGGTTGCAGTCTTTCCCGGCCGCTCGGCGAACTCACGCTGTGAGGCCGACTCCGGTCATTCAGGTGCCGCGAAGATCTCTGAATCGACGACCGGTTCCTGGGTGATGCCGACATAGCCCGCTCGAGCGGCCGGCGCCGCCGGGTCAATCACGTGGCCGCTACTCACAGGCCGCCGGAGTGGCAGTCCGGGGCCGAAGGGGCTGTGCGCACCGCCGCAAAGCAGACGCTGCGATGCCGTCAGTACAAGCCGTGCCTTCGTGCGAACAGTTCGCACACGTTCGCCGAGCCTGTCAGGGTCTTGCCAAAGCGGCTCAGCGCTAGCCGTCGTCTTGCATGGCCCCGCAAGCATGAGCGATGGCGGCAAGCACTCCGACATCAGCCACTTTGATGGTCGGATTGGCGATCGTCTCTGCATGGACGAGCTTCGTGGATGGCCCCTGTGGTGGCATCCGGGCTGTTTCCCGCGTGCACGGCCTGGCTGTCGAACGAGAGACTTGCGGGCTCCTTCTTGTCGGGTCGTTGCGGAACGTTGCTGCTGTCCATGAAATGCCTCCTGGGCCAATTCAGACCTGGTTCGCCGTCCTCCTGATGCACACGACCTTCGGCTGCGTCATCTCCTCGTAGGCGAACCGCACCCCCTCCCGACCGAGGCTGCCGTACTTGAAGCCCCCGAACGGCATGGCATCGAAGCGGTAGTCCGACGAGTCGTTGATCATGACGCCGCCGGCCTCCAACGTCTGCGCAGCTCTGAGAGCGGCGTCCAGGTCGTTGGTGAAGATGCCCGCATGGAGGCTGCACTCCGGGTCGTTGGCGAGCGAAAGCGCCTCCTCAAGGGTATCGATCCGTTGAAGTACGACGACGGGGCCGAACACCTCCTGCCGCCAAAGCTCGCTGTCGAAGCTGACGCCCTCCAGCACCGTCGGCGCGTAGACCGCGCCATCCAGCGAGTTGCCGCATAACAGCGTCGCTCCCAGGCGCAGCGCAGCGTCCACCACGGCCTTCACCCGCGCAGCCGCTTGCCGCGTGATCATCGGTCCGACGTCGGTGTCCTCAAGCGCGGGGTTGCCCGCCTTGATGGCCTGGGTGCCATCGACGAAGCGCCTCCTGAACTCCTCATAGATGGACGAATGGACCAGCAGGCGTTGCGTACCGATGCAGTTCTGGCCAGCGGCCCAGAACGCGCCGGATATGCACGACTCGACCGCGTCCTCAAGGTTGCAGTCGTCCAGTACGATGACTGGTGCGTTGCCCCCCAGGTCCATCGAGAGCTTCTTCAAACCCGCGGACCGGGCGATCTTTTCTCCAGTGACGAAGCCGCCCGTGAAGGAGATCATCCTGACGTCCCGCGAGGAGACCAGTGCTTCACCGAGGGCTGCACCCCCGGTGGCGACCGACACGACGTTGGGCGGCAATCCCGCGGCCACCAGGTAGCGGACAAGCTTGATGGCCGACAGAGGCGCAAGTTCGGACGGCTTGAGGATCACGGCGTTGCCTCCAGCGATGGCCGGCCCCAGCTTGTGCGCCGCCAGGTTGAGGGGGTCGTTGTAAGGCGTGATGGCGACGATGACACCGATGGGTTCTCGCGTGAACCAGCCCTGCCGGTTCTCCGAACCGGCATACGCGTCGAACGGGATCACTTCACCCGCGTTGCGCCGCGCCTCTTCGGCGGACAGCCTGAGCGTGTTCACGCAACGCAGTACCTCCTTGGCGGCCTGCCTGATGGTCTTTCCGACCTCGGCGACGATCAGGTCGGCAAACGCCGCCTTGTCCCGCTCCACGAGCGATGCGCAAGTGTCGAGCACGCGGGCTCGCTCGTGCCGGGACAGGGCACGACAGGCGCGCGCACCTTCCCTTGCGGTTCGGAGCATGGCCTGTGCGTCCTCCGGCGGGATGTTCGTGACGACGCCGACCTCGACGCCATCGAAGGGATTGATTACCGCGATGCTGCTGCACGCGGAGTCGGAGAGTTCGATAGTGTTCATCTTGAAAGGCAAGGAACTCGTTGGCCGCTCAGGCCCCTGGTCCTACAGCGAAAGCAGGCCATCCACGCAGGTGATGCACGAACCGCCCACGCGGACCTGGCCGTCCGCGTCGACTTGCACCTTTACTCGCCCATCCCGTCCGACGCGGCGTCCCTGAGCGGCCACGTACGCCACGCCACCCGCCGGCAGCAGGCCGCGCTCCCACTGGAAGGCTGCCACGCTGGCATTGCCGCTTCCGCATACGGGGTCCTCCTCGACCCCGCACGACGGCGCGAAGGCGCGGACTTCCATTGCCACGTCCCCTTGCGGGTACCGGCCAAATACGGTGAGGCCTGTGACGCCAAGACGGCGCTCGAGTGCCGCCAGCCTCGCGAAGTCGGGCTGCAGATCAAGCACGGCGGCCGCGTCGGTCATCGGCAGGACGACCCAGATTGCACCCACGTTCACGATGGCCGGCGCGGCCTCGTGGTTCAGCTTGCATCCCAGGATGAGCTCGAGCTCCGCAACATCAGCGGCTGACAACGGATTGATGCGCGCGGACGGCAGGGCAAATGTGAGCTGGCGGCCGTCGGCCCCGTCCTCCATCGTCACGTCGACGAGACCGATGTTGCACTGCTGGACCAATCGACCGCCTTCGCGCAGGGTGGCCCGTCCCGCTTCCAGGATGGCATGCGCGCTGCCGAGCGTCGGATGTCCGGCAAAGTCCAACTCGCTGCGCGGTGTGAAGATCCGCAGGCGATAGTCCGCCTCGGGTGTCGTTGGCGGCAGGACGAAGGTCGTCTCGGAGAGGTTGGTCCAGCGCGCGATGGCCTGCATGGCCTCGGCTTCCAGGCCGTCGGCGTCGAACACGACGGCCACCGGGTTGCCGGCCAGTGGCCGGCTCGCGAAGACGTCCACCACCTTGTAGTCATGGGAATGCTTCATCTTGACCTCCATCCTGTACTCATGATCTGCGGCGACACGGCCGGCTTGGCGGAGCAACCTTGCCGGGGCGTCGGCCTTGCCTTTCTCGCCCGCCTTACGCCGAGCTCTTGGCGGGAAGCACGCTGTCGATCTCTGTCTGCGTGATCCCGTACTTCGCCATCCGGGCGCGGTGGTCTGCAGAACCGAGATACCTGCGCAGCTGCTCGTTCACGGCCTGCAGGAGGCCGTGATTGCCCTTGTCGAACGAGAAGGCGCCGACAGGAACCTTTGCGTGCTCGCCCACCTCATGCGCGACCGCCTCCAGCGCCGGGTTGCCGTCAGCCGCGGCTCGGTTCCCGACGGCCGTACCCGCGAATGCGTCTATCTTCCCGGCGACCAGCGCAGCGACGGCTTCGGGCTGGTTCCTGAACACCGCAATCTGGCCGTCGCCCACCCCCGCCGACTTGGCCGATTGAAGCTGCACCTGGCCTGCAATGATCCCCAGCCGCGCATCGCCACGCGCCGCCAATGCCTTGTAGCTCGTGAGTGCCTTGGGATTGCCGGGGTGCACCAGGAATCCGTCGCCGACTGCCCAGACCGGCAAGCTGAATGCGACGTGCTGCGATCGCTCCGGGGTCACGAAGATGGGGACATTCATGTCCCAGTGGCCCTGCTGCACGCCGGGCAGGAACTCGTCGAACGACACCGGCATGTGTTGGATCGAGGTGACGCCGATGGCGCGAAGCACGGCGTCGGCCAGTTCAATGTCAGCGCCCACGACGGAACCGTCTTCGGCAGTCCAGTAGTAAGGCGGCTCTTCGATGTAGGCAATGCGTACCTTCATGGGTGCACTCGACAGGTTTCAGGGTGAAGGGATCGGACCATCATGCGCGCGGTCGGGCGTCGGCTGGCCGATACGCGACAGCGACATCCAGCACCGTCGAAAGGGCGGAAAGTGCAGGGGCCAGGCGTCCAGGCGGCAGGTACCCGAAACCGAGCCGGAAGACGCGGTCGCTCTCGCCGAACCACGCGCCTGACGCCAGTTGCAGATCATGCCGAGGCAACAAGTCCCAGAACCGCGAGACGGCAGCAGCATCGAACTTGTCGGTGCGAAGGCGCAGGCACCACAGGGCGCCAGCGTCCGGGCGGATCCATTCGACGTGCTGGCGTTCGGCCTCGCACCAGGCCGCCATTTCCCCGAGCCCTTCGGCGAGCAGCCGGCGGCGCGGCCCGAGCACGCTGTCGCGATGGCGCAGCAGTGCAGCGGCCAGCGCCTCGTCGAGCACCGAGCCGGAGATCACGGTATTCATCTTGGCGACGACCAGGCGCGACCTGAGGTCCGCATCTGGGACGGTGAGCCAGCCCGTGCGCAAGCCGGGCGCGCCCAGCGCCTTCGACACAGAAGCGCCCGTGACGATGCGCGGATGCAGCCCCGCGAAACTGTCGGGCACCGCTTCGTTGCCGTAGGTGGCCTCGCGATAGGTCTCGTCGATGAAGAGGATGGCCTGCGGCGCCCGGCTTTCCAGCAACGCAATGAGCTTTTCGACAATCGCGCGAGACGTCCGGACCCCGCTGGGGTTCTGCGGCGAAGCGAGACTGACCAGCTTGGTCTTCGGTGAAAGGCTGGCCGCGAGTTCGTCCAGATCAAGCTGGTAGCGGTTCTCGAACGTCAGCCTGATCTCGCGAACATTCACTCCCGCGCCGAGAAGACAGTCGCGGCTCGGCGGAAAGCACGGTGTCACGAGGACCGCCTCGTCGCCAGGTCGGCAGACCTCGAAGGCCAGCAGGAAGAGTCCCAGAGCCGTGCCCTGGGTCGTGACGACCTGCTCGGCAGGCACGTTGCAGGCCTTGGCGATCTCCTCGCGTAGCTCGACCGCCCCGGCAGACCGGCCGTAGCCAAGCTTCAGGCCGCGCAGGGTCTCCAGCCCGGCCAGGTCCAGCACGTCTCCGACCGTCAGGTCCTGCGATGTGCTCTCCGCCAGGTTGAATGGTCGATTCACGTCGAGCAGGGAAATGATCTCGTTGTAGGGGAATCTGCCTTGCCATTCCTTCTTTTCAAGCACTGTCATTTGTCTCGCCTTGCACTGCTGTGTGAGCCGCCCGATGTGGTCAATCACCTGCCCCGGGGCGCGTCGGGTATCAAGCAATGAAACGCATCGTAGCGGTCGCCAGGCAACCAGAACAGCCACAATTTTCTTATTGTTCGACCAGCACAATTTGCGTGCGCTTCAGAGCCGTTTCGCCGACAATCGAGCCCGCCCCTCTACGAGCTCGCGATGGACGCAGAAGCTACCTACCTCTACGAACAGCTGGCCGACCTCATCGTCAGCACGGTCGACAACGGCACGCTTGCGCCAGGCATGCGCCTGCCGTCCGTGCGTGCCATCAGCGAGCAGCACGGCATCAGCATCTCCACGGTGCTGCAGGCCTATCGCTTGCTGGAAGACCGCGGCGTTCTGGTCGCGCGGCCACAGTCCGGCTTCTACGTCGCTGCCGCGCAGGGTGGAACGCTCGCGCTGCCGTCCACGTCGCGCCTGCGTTCAAAGGCGTCGACCGTGTCCATCAGCGGAGCCGTCTCCGCCCTGCTGGAGCACGCGTCCAACTCGGCGCTCGTGCCGCTCGGCTGCGCCGTGCCGGACACGGCGTTGCTGCAGTCCCACCGACTCGACCTGGCGCTGGCGCGTGCCGCGCGTCAGCACGGCGCGCGCTACAACGTCTACGGTGCGCCGCGCGGCGACCTGCGGCTGCGCCGTGAAATCTCCAGGCGGGCGATGCGCATCGGGCATGCGCTGTCGCCGGACGACGTGGTCATCACCAATGGTTGCACGGAGGCCGTGACCCTCGCGCTGACCTCCGTCGCCAAGCCTGGTGACACCATCGCGGTCGAATCGCCCACCTACTTCGGGCTTCTCCACACGCTGGAGGTGCTCGGCCTGAAGGCCCTGGAGCTTCCCACCGATCCGACCCGCGGCGTCAATGTCGACGCGCTCGCCCGGCTGCTCGACACGGAACCGGTGGCGGCCTGCATGCTGTCGTCGAGCTTCAGCAACCCGCTGGGCTCGTTGATGCCCGAAGCACAAAAGCGCGAACTGCTTGCGCTGCTCGCGCGGCATGCCGTACCCCTGATCGAGGACGACGTCTACGGCGAAATCCACTTCACGCGCGAGCGGCCCAGGCCGTTCATCGCGCTCGACGGCGGCGCCAACACGATCTACTGCAGCTCGTTCTCGAAAAGCCTCGCACCCGGATACCGCATTGGCTGGATCGTGCCGGGCGCCTTTGCGCAACAAGTGATGGATCGCAAGCTTGCATTCAGCCTTTGCAGCCCCGTTCTTCCTCAGGTCGCACTCGCAGACTTTCTGGCCAGCGGCGCCTATGACGCGCACATGCGCCGGCTACGCCGCCTGCTTGAAGAGAACCTGCTGCGCCTGACCCGCACCATCGAGGCGAGTTTCCCGGCCGAGACGCGCGTCAGCCGGCCCGCTGGGGGATTTGCGCTGTGGGTCGAACTGCCCAAAGGGTTCGACTCCCGAGTTCTGTTTGACGAAGCGCTTGAACATGGCATCTGCTTCGCGCCGGGGGACGTCTTCTCCGCAAGCCGTCGATTTCGAAACTGCCTGCGCTTGAGCGCTGGCAGCGTGTGGAGCGAGCGAATCGACAAGGGGGTTCGGCGTCTCGGCGAGCTCGCTCACGCTCAGTTCTCGACCTAGAACCGCTACAGTCCGCCCCAGACGATGGCGTCGCCGGACGCCCGGTATCCCAGAAAGACCCGAATGGATGAACTCAACGGCGTCGTCGACGAACTGATTGCGCTCGTGCTCGTGGTGGAAGCCGGCGGCTTCAACACTGCGAGCATGCGCCACAACATTCCCGTGTCCAGGTTGAGCCGCCGAATCGCGAGCCTCGAGAAGCGGCTGGGAGTGAGCCTGCTGGTGCGCAGCTCCCGGCGCTTCAGGGTGACGGAAATCGGCGAACGCATGGTCCAGCACGCCCTGGCAATTCGCGCCGAAACCCGCAGAGCGCTGGCCGTGGCGCAGGACACGCTGAAGGAACCTGCCGGCCACTTGCGCGTGTCGTGCCCGAGCGCCATCGCCGCGGGCTTGGTCGGGCGCCTGTGCATCGAGTTCGTCAAGCGCCATCCGAAGGTGACGTTGACGCTCGACTCCACCGACGGACGCCCTTCGTCCTCGGGCGAAGCCGCCGACTTGCTGATTCGCCCGATCATCGACACGCTGCCCGATTCGAGCATGGTGTCGCGCAAGCTCGGCGACTTTCCATACGCGCTGGTTGCGACGCCGGCGTTGTACGAATCGCTGGGCCAGCCCGCCACGCCGCAAGCGCTTGCCGCGCTGCCGGACGGGTGCCCCGCCATCGGCTGGACCTTCAGCCCGCAGCCTTCGCGCTGGCTGCTGCGCGGGCCCGGCGATGCAGAAGTCGAACTGGACGTGCAACCGCGCTTCACCAGCGACAGCCTGCTGCAGATCCATCAGGCGGCGTTCGCGGGGATCGGCATCGCGCGGCTGCCGCTTGCCTTGTGCGGCAAGGACCTGGAACAGGGCCGCCTGTGCCTGGTGGCGCCAGGCTGGGCGCCGCCGACCATCTCGATCCACGCGCTGTATCCGTCGCGCCGCGACCTCACGCTGGCGGGACGGCAGTTCTTGGCGATGCTGGTGGAAGCCACGGAGCCCTATTCGACAACGAGAACGATGCGCTGACGACTTCGATCGAAACTGCAATTTCAGAAAGCTGCGTTCCATTCACCGGGTGTCATCACGCGGTCATCGCTCCTAGCATCGGCCGCAAGTCGGGTCCGCTGTGGAGCCGGCGACCAGAGGACGACGATGGCGCATCACGAGAAGTTCAGTTCCTTCCCTGCCCGGCCCGAGGCCCGGCGGCGGTTCATCCAGGCGGCCGGCGCTTTGATCGCGCTGCCGCTCGCAGGTTGCGGCGGCGGTGGAGGTGGCGGGTTCTCGGCACCTTTCCCAGCCACCAGCACAGCCGCCGGACAACCGGGCGCCGCGCCGGTCGCAGATACCACCTCGGGGCGACTCAAGGGGCAGCTCAGCGGCAGCGTCGCGTCGTACCTCGGCATTCCGTATGCGCAGCCACCGGTCGGCGCCCTGCGCTTCCAGTCGCCCAAGCCATTCAAGCCTGTCTCCGACGTGCTGAACGCAGACAGCTTCGGCGCCGCCAGCCTGCAGACCTTGCCGCCCTACGTCACCTGGATCTATCCCCTGCCCACGCAGCAGAGCGAAGACTGCCTGACGGTCAACGTGTGGGCACCAGCCAACGCCACGGCAGCGCCGGTGATCGTTTGGCTGCACGGCGGCGCCTGGCGCACCGGCGCCACCAGCATGCCGTTGATGAACGGCCAGGCGCTGGCGGCGCTCGGCGTGGTTGTGGTCACGGTCAACTTCCGGCTGAGCGCGCTGGGCGGTCTTTCGCACCCAGACCTTGTCGATGCCGACACCGGCAGCGTTGCGAACTGGCAGCTGCAGGACCAGATGGCCGCGCTGCAATGGGTGCACCAGAACGCCGCGGCCTTCGGCGGTGACCCGAACAACATCTGCCTCATGGGGCAATCGGCCGGAGCTACCAACGCGGCGGTCATCGCGCAGAACCCCGCGTATCAAAAACTCCTGCGCAAGGTAGTGCTGCTGAGCCCGGCCAGCAACGCAGCGCCGGGAGGCTTCAGCCTGAGCRACGCCGCGGCCTACACCGAGCTGTTGGCCGCACGCCTGAACACCACGCCCCGGGGCCTGCGCGACGTGCCGGCCGCCACGCTGCATGCGGCGGAGATCGCGCTCAACGCGCTGCCTTTGCCAGCCGCGATCACGACCGGTCGCAACTCCAAGTTCATCCCGATCGTGGACGCGCAGTTCTGCCTCGCGGACTGGACACGTACCGAGTGGCCCGCCGACCTGCCGGTGGTCATCACGACCACGCTGACCGAGGGCGCCTTCTTCGTCGACCTGGTCGATCCCGCCACCGGCAAGGCGCTCACGGCGCCCCTGCCACAGGACGACACGCAACTTCTGCAAGCCGTCACCTCGCTCACCCGCTCCGCCGCGGCGAGCAGCCAGATCGTCGCGAGCTACCGCCAGGCCGCGAGCAACGAGGCTCGCAGCACGGGCGCAGCCGACCTGTGGGTCGAGATCTACGGCGACTTCGCCATTCGCAACCATTCGGTACGCTACGCCGGCAAGTTGGCCAGCGAAGGCAAGGACGTGCGCTTCGGCACCTACGCGCACGCCCTCAAGGCGCCGGGATACGGCACGCCGCATTGCGCCGACCTGCCGCTGCTGTTCGGAACCTACGGGCTGGACTACTACAAGGACAAGGTCGGCAACGGCGCTGCGGAGGCGCAACTGTCGGCGGCCATGACGTCGGCACTCGTGAGCTTTGCGCGTGATTCGCAGGCCGCGGCATTCGACGTCTTCACCGCCTGGCCGCGCTATGGGGGCCCCTTGGCGAACGCGGTGCGCATGGGCGAAGGCAACAGCGGCGGCGTGGCGATCGGCACGGTGCCCAAGCTGGCGCAGCTCGCCGTCTGGGACGCTATTCTGGGCTACTGAAGTGCCGAGCTGCGCATTGCGGCGGTGTTTCCTGGCCGATATGGAGCGCGTCGTGCCGTGGATGCCACTGATTGCCGTGACTTGCCGCTGCACCTACGAGCGGACGCGTTGGCGCCCTAGGAATCCCTCGGATCGGTGCTTCGCGACAAAAAATCCAGGACAAGGATTTCCACTCGTGACCTGTCAAGGGCAGCCGCGGGCAGTACTGTTCGCTAGTCCACTGAATCAGAAGAATTGGCGGTATCGACGATTCGGATCGTCGTACTTCCACTTGATCGGCTTTGGGTCTTTGTTGTGCGCGCGGATGTAGCGCATGAGCTTCTTGTCGAGGTCCTTGACCGAGGTGAAGATGCCTCGACTGATGACGTCTCGCTGGATGCGCGAGAACCAGTTTTCCACTTGGTTGAGCCAGGAAGAATAGGTCGGCGTGTAGTGGATCTGGACATGCT
>NZ_JBFUCJ010000070.1:0-38249 GCF_056405295.1 Variovorax sp. P1_H2
CGCCTGGTAGATCGGCACCGTGCCGATCGGCACCGGGCTGTTGCGCACGATCCAGTCGCGCGTGGTGTGGATGTTGCGGCCGGTCGACAGGTCCATCACGTTGTCGGCGCCCCAGCGGATCGCCCAGACCAGCTTCTCGACCTCTTCCTCGATGCTCGAGGTGACCGCCGAGTTGCCGATGTTGGCGTTGATCTTGACCTTGAAGTTGCGTCCGATCGCCATCGGCTCGACCTCGGGATGGTTGATGTTGGCCGGGATGATGGCGCGGCCGCGCGCCACTTCGTCGCGCACGAATTCGGGCGTGATGATCTTCGGGATGCGGGCGCCCATCGGATTGCCGGCCAGCCGCTTCTCGCGCGCTTCGTCGGCCATGTACTCGGCCATCCACTCGCGGCGGCCGTTCTCGCGCAGCGCGACGTATTCCATCTCGGGCGTGACGATGCCGCGGCGGGCGTAGTGCATCTGGGTCACGTTGGCGCCGGACTTGGCGCGCCGCGGGGTGCGTTGCAGCGCCGCGGCGCCGGCACGCAGCTCGGCAATGCGCCGGGCATCGCGATCGGCGTGCGTCGCACCGTCGTCCAGCGCCAGGTGCACGCGGCCTTGGTAGCTTTCGGTGTCGTCGCGTTCGGCGATCCAGGCATCGCGCACGCCGGGCAGCCCGCGGCGGACGTCGATGGCGGCGGCCGGATCGGTGTACGGACCCGAGGTGTCGTAGAGCGAGACCTGCTCGCCGTTGGTCAGCGACACCTCGCGCACGGGCACGCGCAGGTCGGGCCGGCTGCCGGCGATGGCGCCCTTGGTCGAGGCCGGGAAGGGCTCGCGCGTGAGCGTGAGCAGGGAAGCGAATTTGTCGCTGGCATTCATGCGGGGCACTCCTGTTTGGGAAACAACGGGTGCTCCGCGATGCCTCTGGGCGGCATCGTTCCCCGAGGAACGGGGGAATGCCGGGGAGTCGCAGCTCTTCTTACGCTGGCATGAACCAGATCAAGTTCGCGGGTTCGGCCGCTTGGCCATCTCAGCACGCCTCTGCGTGCACCCCGGAGCGGGGGCGATTCTAGGCCGCTTGCAGGCGCCGGATCAAGCGGAGTGTGCAGCTGCCAGCGCCACGCCCGCCCGCATCGGCTCGACCGTGGAGGCTTCCGCCGCATGCATCGCCACCCAGGCGTCCAGCCCGCCGGCCAGCACGCGCACGCGCGGTAGCCCGGCGGCGGCCAGAATGCGCGCCCCCGCGATCGCCGAGGCGTCGTCGGGGCAGTCGCAGAAGACCACCAGCTCGCGCCCGTCGGCGAACGCATCGAGCCGCTTCGGCAGCTGCTTCAACCCGATGCCGATCGCCCCGGGGATCGCCCGCGTATCGAGGGCGCGGGCCTCGTCGGAGCGGACGTCGATCAGCGTCGGGCCAGCGCCCGCGGCCAGGGCTTCGCGCAGGACCTCGACCTGGATGTGTTCGATGTCGTCGGCCTGCTGCTGCGCCAGCCGCCGCTGCCGATAGCGCCAGCCGATGAAGGCCGCCAGGGCCAGCACGCCGATCACCAGCGCGCCGAGGCCGATGTTGGAGATCACCGCGAGCACGTCCCGGATCGCGGCATGGAAGATCCGGCCGACGAACAGGAAGCCCAGCGTCCAGATCAACGCCGCCACGGTTTCATAGGTCAGGAAACGCAGGTTCGACATGCCGAGCGCGCCGGCCATCGGCGGCGCCACCACCGACACGCCGGGCACGAACTTGGCGGCGATCAGCGACAGGCCGCCCCAGCGGCCGAGGATCGACTCGCTGCGCCTGACGCAGGAGTCGGGCGACAGCGAGATCCGGCACAGCAGCCGCATCACGCGATAGCCCCAGCGGCGCCCGGCCAGGAACCAGGCACCGTCGCCGAGGATGTTGCCGAGCACGGCGGCCAGCACCACCGCGATGAAGGACAGCTGACCGCCGACGGTCAGCCCGCCGGCAACGATCAGGAAGGGCACCGCCGGCACCGGCGCACCGAGGCGCGTCGCCAGCGTGGCGGCGAAGACCAGGAGGGCGCCCTGGCTGGCGAGGAGTGCGACGAAGTCGTTCATGGGATATCGGGACCGATGGCGTCAAGGGGGCGGGGCCGGCGCTATTCTCCTTGCGGGGGACGCGCCGGCGCGGTCGTGGCCTGCTGCGCGGAGGCGCCGCCTTGCAACACGACGTCGGAAAAATAGGCCACGCCGTGGCCGTGCGTGTTGTCCGCATCGGCCGCGATCGCGACCGCCACCACGTCGGGCATGGCGTCGCCGGCCTCGTCGCCGAAGGCGCGCTTGTAGTCGGCCAGCAGGTTGCGGCGCTCGGCGGCCCAGGCGCCCGGACGGGCCGCGGGGCCCGATTCGAGCACCACCATGCGCATGCGCTTGGTGAAGGCGTTCACCAGCGAGCTTCCCTTGGGTTCCTTGTTGTCCCAGACATAGCAAAGCGCCTCGCTGGGCACCTGTTCGCCCGTGGCACGGCGCGCCAGGGCCAGGCGGGTGCGCTCGCCGACCGGCAGCCGGTCGGTCGGGAAGTCGAAGAAGACGCAGACCTTGGCCGCGCCGTCGTCGCCGGACCGGGTCCGCAGGTCGGCGTCCTGCACGAACTCCTCGACACRCCAGCGCCAGGCCAGGGACGTGTTGGCGTTCAGCGGCGTCTGCGTCGCATGCACCAGGTTGCCATAGGACTGGTCGGCCTCCACCCGGAGCACGCGCTGGCCGTCCTGCTGCACCACCTCGAAACGGGTGGCGGTCTTGTTGGGCAGGGTGGTGAAGCGCCAGGGCGCCGGCGCCTCGGGGCCGCGGGCGCTGGAGAACGGGGTCAGGGTCGGGCCCTCTTCGGCGCCGGCCGCCGGCGCCGCCGACCACAGCAGCAGCGTCGAAAGGGCGGGCAAGGCCGCGGCAGCGACCCGGCGCTGCCAGCCTGTCTTCGTCGTGCTGTCCATAGGTGGTCTCTTCGTCTTTCTTTGAGGGGTCGGACGAAACGCCCTGGACGCTCTGCCGACTGGCACGAAGTGTGAGGCCAGCACGACGGAAAATAAATAGGCCAAAAGGAATCGCTCTGTCTCGCCCTTGCGCACAATCGGGACGAATCGCCTTCGAATCGCTATCGAATCGATAGCTACTGACGCAAGCTGGGCGCCTCAGGAGCAAGAATTCGATGACCCAGGACGGTCAGTGCCGATCGCCGTCGACGTAGTACCACCGCCAGTGGATGCCTTCCTCCTCGCGCACGAAGCGGCTGCGCTCGTGCAGCCGGGTCGCCACCCCGGCGCTGCTGCGCTGCCGGGCCACGAACTCGACCTCGGCGTGGTCGGCGTCGAGCACCGAGCGCGAGCGGACCTCGAGCCCCAGCCATTTCACCCCGGCCTCGAAATCCACTGCCGCCGGGCGCGTCGAAGCATGCCAGGTGGCCAGAAGGTAGTCGGCCCGTTCGCGCACGAAGGCCGTGTAGCGCGAGCGCATCAGCGATTCGGCGTCGGGTGCCGGCGTGCCCTCGAAATCGTCCACGTAGCGCCCGCAGCACTGGGCGTAGACCAGCGGCAGTTCCCGCCGGTCACGACGCCCGCAGGGGCAGGGAACACGGGCGGGTTGGGAGGGGGATGCGGACATGGAAGGGAAGTGGGCGAAGGAAAGTTCCTGGGCGTATTGTGCAGACCCTGCAAATCACCCTCCCCTCGACGCCCCCGCGGCTCAGGCCAGGGCGCGCTGGATCAGCAGCTTCTGGATGTCCGAGGTGCCCTCGTAGATCTGGCACACGCGCACGTCGCGGTAAATGCGCTCGAGCGGGAAATCGTTGACATAGCCATAGCCGCCCAATGTCTGGATCGCCGCGCTGCAGACGCGCTCGGCCATCTCGCTGGCGAACAGCTTGGCCATGGCGGCCTCCTTGAGGCAGGGCCGGCCGGCATCACGCAGGCTGGCCGCATGCCAGATCAGCTGGCGCGCGGCTTCGAGCTGCGTCGCGCAGTCGGCCAGCCGGAAGCCCACTGCCTGCTGGTCGAAGATGCTGCCGCCGAAGGCCTGGCGCTCCTTGGCATAGGCCAAAGCCACCTCGAAGGCGCTGCGCGCCATGCCCACGCTCTGCGCGGCGATGCCGATGCGCCCACCTTCGAGCGCGCCGAGCGCGATCTTGTAGCCCTCGCCCTCCTGGCCGATCAGGTTGCCGGCCGGGATCCGGCAGGCATCGAAGTTGATCTGCGCGGTGTCGCTCGAGTGCTGGCCGAGCTTGTCCTCGAGCCGCGCGACCGTGTAGCCGGGTGCATCGGTCGGCACGATGAAGGCGCTCATGCCGCGCTTGCCCGCGCCCTTGTCGGTGACCGCGATCACGATCGCGACCTGGCCGTTCTTGCCGCTGGTGATGAACTGCTTGACGCCGTCGATCACCCAGCCGTCGCCATCCTTGCGCGCCGTGGTGCGCAGCGACGAGGCATCGCTGCCGGCCTGCGGCTCGGTCAGGCAGAAGGCGCCCAGCATGCGGCCCTGCGCCAGCGGCTGCAGCCACTGCTGCTTCTGCTGCGCATTGCCGTAGCGCATCAGGATGGCGTTGACCGGGCAGTTGGTGACGCTGATCGCTGTGCTGGTGCCGCCGTCACCGGCGGCGATCTCTTCGAGCACCAGCGCCAGCGTGAGGTAGTCGAGCCCCGCGCCGCCGTCTTCCTCGGGCACGCAGATGCCGTAGGCGCCGAGCGCCGCCAGGCCCTCGTGCGCCGCCTTCGGAAAGCTGTGCTCGCGGTCCCACCGCGGCGCGTGGGGCCAGAGTTCCGCTTGCGCGAAGGCGCGCACCGCGTCGCGAATCGCTTCCTGGTCGGCGCTGAGCAGCATGATGCGTTCCTTACTTCGATTGACCGAGGTCCATGATCAGCTTGCCGGCCATGTAGAGCCGGCGCGGGATCGCGCTGGTGTCGACGTACTCGGCCTTGTCGCTGTGGTAGCCGAAGCCGGGCAGTCCCAGGCTCTCGATGACCGGCTTGCCCGACAACGCCGCGTAGGCCGCATCGGTGCCACCGCCGGTGCGCTCGACGATGTCGAGCTCGCCACCGGCTTCCTTGTAGTAGCCCACCGCCTTGTCGACCAGCTTGCGGCCCGCATCGCCCGCGTTGAACGCCGGGCGGCCGCGCGTGACGAGCACCTTGACGTCGGCTTCGGGCAGCTTCTTCTGCTGCGCCTTGTACTCCAGCGTCTTCATCGCGGCGTCGAAATCCTCGTTCTTCGCATAGCGCACGTCGGCATTCAGCGTGGCGCTGGCCGGGATGATGTTGGAGACCGCGCCGGCCTTGGCGATGGTCCAGTTGAAGCGCAGGCCCTTGGCCTTGTCGTCGATGTCCATGGTCCGCAGCACCAGGTCGGAAGCCTCGACCAGCGAATTCACGCCGAGCTCGGGCGCGGCGCCCGCGTGCGAGGCCTTGCCGGTGATGTTGACCTGCACGTAGGCGATGCCCGAGGTGCCCAGCGACAGGTCTTCCTTGCCGGCGCCGGTGGGCTCGAACGAGAGCACGTAGTCGGCCTTGGCGGCCTCTTGCTGGATCAGCTCGCGCGAGCCGAAGGAGCCCTTCTCCTCGTCGGTGTTGAACAGCACCGTGATCGTGCCGAAGTCCTTGAAGCCGCGGTCCTTGAGCAGCTTGAGCGTGTGCACGATGACCGCGTTGCCGCCCTTGTCGTCGGCGATGCCCGGGCCGTAGGCCTTGTCGCCGTCGACCTTGAACGGCGCCTTGGCCAGGATGCCCTTGAGGTAGACGGTGTCCATGTGCGAGAGCAGCAGCAGGTTCTTGCCGCCCTTGCCCTTCAGCTTGCCGACGATGTTGTCACCGATCACCAGGCCGGCCGACTTGCTGCGCGTGACCGTGAACCCCAGTGCCCTGAGCTGCGCCTCGAGGTAGTTGCCGGCCGACGCGAGGCCTTCGGCATCGCCGGTGCCGGTCTCGATGTTGACCAGCGTCTCGAGCGTCTTGATGACGGCCGGTTTCTCGGCCGTGGCGGCATCGAACAGGGCCTGGTCGCGGGTTTGGCTCCAGGCGGCGGGTGCGATGAAAGCGGTGACTAGCAGCGCGGCCAACGCGCTGCGGGGGAAAGCCGAATGAATCAACGAATACTCCGATGGGGAAAGAAATTGAATTCCAGGCAGCGGGTCAAAGCAGCTCGATCGCCACTGCCGTGCCTTCGCCGCCGCCGATGCACAGCGTCGCCACGCCGCGCTTCTTGCCGCGCTGCTGCAGCGCATGGATCAGCGTGACCATGATGCGCGCGCCGCTGGCGCCGATCGGATGGCCCAGCGCGCAGGCGCCGCCGTGGACGTTGACGATGTCGTGCGACACGTTCAGCTCGTGCATCAGCGCCATCGGCACCACCGCGAAGGCCTCGTTGACTTCCCAGAGGTCGACGTCCTTGACGGTCCAGCCGGTCTTCTGGAACAGCTTGGCGACCGCGCCCACGGGGGCGGTCGAGAACCATTCGGGCTGCTGCGCATGCGTGGCATGGGCGACGATATGGGCGATCGGCCTGGCGCCGTACTTCTGCGCCGTGCTGCCGCTCATCATCACCAACGCAGCGGCGCCGTCGTTGATCGACGAGCTCGATGCCGCGGTGATGGTGCCGCCGTCCTTCTTGAAGGCCGGCTTCAGGGTCGGGATCTTGTCGAGCCTGACCTTGCCCGGGCCCTCGTCGATCTCGACCACGGTGTCGCCGCCACGGCCCTTGACCGTGACCGGTGCGATCTCGGCCTTGAAGGCGCCCGACGAGGTCGCCGCCTTGGCCCGCTCGACGCTGGCGATCGCGAAGGCGTCCTGCTGCTCGCGCGTGAACTTGTACTTGGCCGCGCAGTCCTCGCCGAAGGTGCCCATCGAGCGGCCCGGCTGGTAGGCGTCCTCGAGGCCGTCGAGCATCATGTGGTCGAAGATGCGGTCGTGGCCCATGCGGTAGCCGCCGCGGCCCTTGAGCATCAGGTAGGGCGCGTTGGTCATGCTCTCCATGCCGCCGGCCACCATCACTTCGTGCGTGCCCGCGAGCAGCATGTCGTGCGCCAGCATCGCCGCCTTCATGGCCGAGCCGCACATCTTGCTGAGCGTCACCGCGCCGGCGCTGTCGGGCAGGCCGCCCTTGTAGGCCGCCTGCCGCGCCGGCGCCTGGCCCTGGCCGGCCATCAGGCAGTTGCCGAACAGCACTTCCCCGACGCTGTCGGCGGGGATCCCTGCGCGCTCCACCGCCGCCTTGATGGCGACGCCGCCCAGGTCATGCGCCGAGAGGGAAGAAAAGTCGCCCTGGAAGCCGCCCATCGGGGTGCGGGCGGCGCCGACGATCACGATCGATTCGCTCATGGTTTTGCTCCTTCAGTGGTTGTCAGAAATACGGTGTGGGGTTGTCGTGCCTGAATCGCAGCGACTCGTCATACGGAAACACATCCAGCATCTGCCCGGCCTGGATGCGCTGCTTGTGGCTCTGCCAGAAGGTGGCGTCGAGCAGGTCGGCGTGGTGGGCCATGAAGGCCTCGCGCACGGCCGGATTGCCGAGCAGGAAGGGCGCGAAGGTCTCGGGGAAGACGTCCTTCGGGCCGACCGAATACCAGACCTCGCCGCTCATCTCGTCCTCTTCGTTGCGCGGCGCCGGCACCTTGCGGAAGTTGCAATCGGTGAGGTACTCGATCTCGTCATAGTCGTAGAACACCACCTTGCCGCCGCGCGTGACGCCGAAGTTCTTGAACAGCATGTCGCCCGGGAAGATGTTGGCCGCCACCATGTCCTTGATCGCATTGCCGTACTCGACCACCGCGTGCTCCAGCTGCTTGCTCGCCCGCCTGGCGTTCTCGGGCTGCGCCAGCAGGTCGAAGGACTCCTGCAGGAAGATGTTCAGCGGGATCATGCGGCGCTCGATGTAGACGTGCTTGACCACCACTTCCATTTCCCCGTTGCCGTCGCGGTCGCCGATCTCGAGCTGGCTCGGCGCGAACTTGCGGATCTCCTCGATCAGCTCGGGCTCGAAGCGGTCGAGCGGGAAGCCGACGTCGCTGTACTCCAGCGTGTCGGCCATCCGGCCCACGCGGTCATGCTGCTTCACGAGCATGTACTTGCGCTTGATCTGCTCGCGCGTGGTGTCCTTCTGCGGTGGAAAGAAATCCTTGATGACCTTGAAGACATAGGGAAAGGACGGCAGGTCGAACACCAGCATCACCATGCCCTTGATGCCCGGGGCGATCCGGAACTTGTCGGTCGAGTAGCGCAGATGATAGAGAAAGTCGCGGTAGAACAGCGTCTTGCCCTGCTTGGCAAGGCCCAGCGCGTTGTAGATCTCGGCCCTCGGCTTGCGCGGCATCAGCGAGCGCAGGAACTGCACGTAGGCCGAGGGCACCTCCATGTCGACCATGAAATAGGCCCGCGCGAAGCTGAACAGCATCTGCAGGTCCTCCTCGCCGAACAGCGCCGCGTCCACGTAGAAGCGGCCCCGCTCGTCGTGCAGGATCGGCAGCGCGAACGGCATCTCGAGGAAGCCGTTGTTGATCTTGCCGACCACGTAGGCGCCCTTGTTGCGATAGAACAGCCCCGACAGCACCTGCAGCTGGAAATTGGCCCGCAGCTTGATCTGGTGGAAGCGTCCGAGGATGGCGACCGCGATCCGCTCGGCGTCGCGCCGGCGGTCGGCATAGCGGCCTTGCAGCGCATAGTCCTCGAGCATGCGCTCGACCGTGTCGGCCAGCGTGTCTCGCTCCGGATAGTAGGCGCGGTAGGTCGGCGCGTCGCGCGGCTCGATGTACTCGGTGCTGATCGCCGGCCGCACGAAGATGAAATTATTCTGGAAATAGGCCCGGTGCAGGATCTTGGTGGTGACCGAGTTGAAGAAGGTCTCGGCCAGCTCCGGCTGGTGGTGGTCGACCAGCAGGCCGATGAAGTGCAGCTTGACCTGGTGCCAGACATTCATCGGCTGCTCGCCGGCCTTGAACTCCTTCTCGAGGCGGGCCACCGCCTCGCCCACCCGCAGGTCGTAGAACTCGATGCGCTCGCGCTGGGCGCGCTGCTGGCCATGCCAGTCGGCGGTCTCGAAGCGGTGCTTGGCGCGCGCCGATTCGGCGCGAAAGAGCCGGTAGTGCCGATCGAAGCCGTCGCGCATCGCCCGGGCGATGTCATAGGCGAGCGGCGAATCGAGGCGCTGCGGGAACATGGCTCGCCTACTTGGGAGATCCGATCGTTTCAGCCTGGCCCAGGACGGCGTCCAGCGGCGTGCTCCACTTGTAGCGGATGCGCTGCACCGCGGCCCGGTACAGGGTTTCGAGCGGCTTGGAGCCGTCGACCGTCATGCCGAGGTCCTGCAGCAGGCCGTCGTTGACCCCGAAGGCCCAGCCATGGATGGTCACCTGCTGGCCGCGGCCCCAGGCATCGCACATCACGGTGCTGACCGCGACGTTGACCACCTGCTCGGCCACGTTGAGTTCGCACAGGGCATCGGCCCGGGCCGGCTCGGGCAGGCTCTCGAGCATCACCCGATGGCGGTCGCGCACGTCCTGGATGTGGCGGATCCAGTTGTCGGCGATGCCGATGCGCGCGCCCTCGAGCGCCGCCTGCACGCCCGAACAGCCGTAGTGGCCGACCACCATGATGTGCCGCACCTTGAGCCGCTCGACCGCGAACTGGATCGCCGACAAGGCGTTGAGGTCGGAGTGCACGACGATGTTGGCGACGTTGCGATGAACGAAGACCTCGCCAGGCTCGAGGCCGGTGATCTGGTTGGCGGGCACCCGGCTGTCGGAGCAGCCGATCCACATGTACTTGGGCGTCTGCTGCTTCACCAGGCTGGTGAAGAAGCCGGGGCGATCGCGCTCCATGCGCGCCGACCAGGCGCGGTTGTGAGCGAACAGGTCCTCGAGGGAGTCGGGCGTGTTGTCCATTGTCTGTCGATCCGGTTGGGTTGATGGGCTCGGGCAGCGGCTCAGCGCGCCTTGGGCTTCGCGGTGCGGGCCAGCGCCGCGCGCGCCTTCCTTTCCTGGTCGCGAACCTCTGCCAGGTTCGCCTGCAGTTCGGCCAGCTGCGCTTCGAGCTGCTCGCGGTGGGCGCCAAGCACGCCGAGAAAGCGCTCGAGCTGCACCGCGGTATCGCGCGGGCTGTCGTACATGTCGAGGATCTCGCGCGCCTGCGTCAGCTTGAGGCCGAGGCGCTTGGCCCGCAGCGTCAGCGTGAGGCGGGCACGGTCGCGCGAGGTGTAGATGCGCTGCAGCCCGGCGCGGCGCGGCGCCAGCAGTCCCATGTCTTCATAGAAGCGGATGGCTCGCGTGGTGAGATCGAACTCCTTGGCGAGCTCGCCGATGGTGAAGGTCTGCGAAGGCATGGAAAATGTCGGAAAGCGTGTGCGGAAAGCGGGTTCAGGCGGCACTGCCTACAATATCGGCTCAACGCCATGACGTTTACGTTAACGTCAATCGTACATGAACCTTCTCGAACGCGAACTCCAATACCCCCTCGGCGACACCCTGCCGGCACCCGGCCAGACGGTCGAAGTGGCCTCCGGCATCCGCTGGATCCGCATGGCGCTGCCCTTCGCCCTCGACCACATCAACCTCTGGCTGCTGCGCGACAGCATCGATGGCGTCGAAGGCTGGAGCGTGGTCGACTGCTGCATCTCCCACGATGCCTCGCGCGCGCAATGGGAGCAGATCTTCGAGACCCAGCTCCAGGGGCTGCCGATCCTGCGGGTCATCGTGACCCACATGCACCCGGACCACATCGGCCTGGCGCACTGGCTCTGCGAGCGCTGGACGGCGCCGCTGTGGATCAGCTCGACCGACTACCACGTGGCGCGCGTGCTCACCAGCGCCGGCGACACCCTGGCCGGCGGCGATGCGGCGGCCGACTTCTTCGCCTCGCACGGGCTCACCGACCCCGAGGCGGTCGCCAAGATCCGCGCCCGCACCAGCTACTACGCCAACATGGTGCCCTCGGTGCCGGCGAGCTTCGTTCGCATGCTCGATGGCGACGACGTCATGATCGGCGGCCGCGCCTGGCGCTGCATCAGCGGCTACGGCCACGCGCCCGAGCACATCGCGCTCTACTGCGAGGAGCTCAACGTGCTGCTGGGCGGCGACATGATGCTGCCGCGCATCTCCACCAACGTGAGCGTGCATGCGGGCGAGCCCGAGGCGAACGCGCTGCGGCTGTTCCTCGACAGCATCGAGCGCTTCAAGTCGCTGCCGGTCGACACGCTGGGGCTGCCGTCGCACGGCAAGCCCTTCACCGGCATCCACCGCCGCGTCGAGCAATTGCAGGAGCATCACCGCGACCGCCTGGCCGAGCTGCTGGAGGCCTGCGTCGCGCGGCCGCACAGCGCGGCCGAGGGCCTGCCGATCCTGTTCAAGCGCGCGCTCGACCTGCACCAGATGACCTTCGCGATGGGCGAGACCGTGGCCCACCTGCACCTGCTGTGGTTCTCCGGCCAGGTGCAGCGGCGGCTGGGCACCGACGGCATCTACCGCTTCGGCGTCTTTTCATGAGCCGCCGGGCCGCTCCCAAGGCGATTACCGAAGCGCTGCCGCGCGAAGGTTGCCCAATAAGCCGCCGGGCCGCTCCCAAGGGGAACGCCGGATGACGATCCTGGGCCGCCTGCGCGCGGGCGAGCTGGCCGGGGCGCAGCGGCTCGACCTGAGCTGCGGCCTGAGCGAGTTTCCGCCCGAGATCTTCGACCTGGCGGATTCGCTCGAGGTGCTGAACCTCTCGGGCAATGCGCTGCGTTCGCTGCCGCACGACCTGCACCGGCTGCATCGGCTGCGCGTGCTCTTCTGCTCCGACAACCAGTTCACCGCCTTGCCCGAGGTCCTCGGGCAATGCAGCGGACTCGAGATGATCGCCTTCAAGGCCAACCGCATCGCGCAGGTGCCGGCGGCCGCCTTGCCGCCGGCGCTGCGCTGGYTGATCCTGACGGACAACCAGATCGACGCCCTGCCGGCCGAACTCGGCGAGCGCCCACGGCTGCAGAAGCTCATGCTCGCCGGCAATCGCCTGCAGGCGCTGCCCGAATCGATGGCCGCCTGCCGCGCCCTCGAACTGCTGCGCATCTCGGCGAATCGCTTCGAGGCGCTGCCGGGATGGCTGCTGTCGCTGCCGCGGCTGTCCTGGATCGCCTTTGCGGGCAATCCTTTCGACGAGGCGCCCGAAGCGCACGCGATCGATGCCCAGCCGACGCCGGGCATCGACTGGCGCCAGCTTTCGCTGAAGCGCAAGCTCGGCGAAGGCGCCTCGGGCGTGATCCACCAGGCCGATTGGCGGCCGCCGATCGGCAGCCACCGGCCGGTCGCGGTGAAGCTGTTCAAGGGCGCAGTCACCAGCGACGGCTGGCCGCACAGCGAGATGGCGGCCTGCATCGCGGCCGGGCCGCACCCGGCCCTGATCCCGGTGCTGGCACGGGTCGAGAACCATCCGGACGCGGCCTCGGGCCTGGTGCTTGAACTGGTGGATCCGAGCTTCCGCAACCTGGCGGGCCCGCCGAGCCTGCAGTCCTGCACCCGCGACGTCTACGCCGACGATGCCCGCTGGTCGCTGCCGACCGCGCAGGGCATGGCGCACGGCATCGCTTCGGCGGTGGCCCGGCTGCATGCGCGCGGCATCCTGCATGGCGATCTCTACGGCCACAACATCCTCTGGAACGGCCGCGGGGAAGCCCTGCTCGGCGACTTCGGCGCGGCTTCGTTCCTGCCGCGCGACGCTGCGGCGCAGTCGCACGCGCTGCAGCGCATCGAGTCCCGCGCCTTCGGCTGCCTGCTCGAAGAGTTGCTGGAGCGCAGCGAGCCGGCGGATGCCGCGATGCAGGCCCTGCTGGGCGGGCTGCGTTCGCGCTGCCTCGACGACGACCCCGTAGCGCGCCCGCTGTTCGACGAAATCGTCGCGGCCCTGGGGCCCTGACATGACCGGCCTGCCGCTGCCCGTGCGCGATGGCGTCGGCCCGAGCTGCGTCGCGCTGCCCGCGGGCCACTGGCCGACGATCGCGGAGTTCCTGGTGCAGCGCTTTGGAGCGATCCCGCGGACGACCTGGGATGCCCGGATCGAGGCCGGCGACGTGGTCGACGAACATGGCACGCGCGTCACCGCCGAGCGGCCGTACCAGCCACGGCTGCGGGTGTACTACTACCGCGCACTGGAATCGGAGCCCGTCATACCGTTCGACGAACAGGTGCTGCACCGGGACGCGCACCTGCTGGTGGTCGACAAGCCCCACTTCCTGCCGGTCACGCCGGTCGGCAAGTACGTCCAGCAGAGCCTGCTGGTGCGCCTCAAGCGCAAGCTCGGCCTCGACCACCTGGCGCCGCTGCACCGCATCGACCGCGAGACCGCGGGCCTGGTGCTGTTCTCGGTGCAGCCGGCCGGCCGCGGCCCCTACAGCGCGCTGTTCGCCGAGCGCGCCATCCACAAGCGCTACGAGGCGATCGTGCCCTGGCGGCCCGGCCAGGCGCTGCCGGCCGTGCGCCGGAGCAGGCTCGCCTCCGATGCGCACTTCATGCGCATGGCAGAGGTCGCCGGCGAGCCCAACGCCGAGACGCACTTCGACCTGCTCGAAGCGCGCGACGGCTGGGCGCGGCTGGGCCTGTCGCCGGTCACCGGCCGCCGGCACCAGTTGCGGGTGCACTGCGCGGCCCTCGGCATGCCGATCCGCAACGATGCGATCTATCCGGCGCTGCGGCCGGAAGGCAGCGACGACTTCGACCATCCGCTGCAACTGCTGGCGCGGGAAGTCGCCTTCGTCGATCCGCTGAGCGGCGCCGAGCGGCGCTTCACGAGCCGGCGCTCGCTGGCCTTTCCGGCCTGAACTGGCGCCAAGGTGACGCCGCCAGGCGGCAGCGCGCACTAACATGGCCCCCACGCTCCCCCACTGCGTGTGCGTCGCTGCCCCCGAGGGGGCCGCGGGCCGCCTTGGGAGCGGCCCGGCGCCAGCCCAGGTTCCGGGCAGCCGCATCGACCGGCACCTGCATCGCAACCCAGGAGACATCCCGCATGGACACCACCCAACTCTTCTCGCTCAAGGGCCGCACCGCGCTCATCACCGGCGGCTCGCGCGGCATCGGCCGCATGATCGCCGAGGGCTTCCTGGCCCAGGGCGCCCGCGTCTACATCTCGGCCCGCAAGGCCGCGGCCTGCGACCAGACCGCCAAGGAGCTGTCGGCCTTCGGGCATTGCGTCTCGCTGCCGGCCGACGTCTCGACCGTGCAGGGCACGCAGGCGCTGGTCGAGGCCTACGCGAAGCACGAGGGCTCGCTCGACATCCTGGTCAACAACGCCGGCGCAGCCTGGGGCGCCCCCTACGCCGAATTCCCCGAAAGCGGCTGGGACAAGGTGGTCGACCTGAACCTGAAGACGCCCTTCTTCCTGACCCAGGCGCTGACGCCGATGCTCAAGAAGGCGGCCACCGACCACCTGGCCAAGGTCATCAACATCGCATCGATCGACGGCATCTCGGTCAACCCGCAGGAAACCTACTCGTACGCGGCCAGCAAGGCCGGCCTGATCCAGCTCACGCGCCGCATGGCGCTGCGCCTGGCACAGGAGCGCATCGTGGTCAGCGCGATCGCGCCGGGCGCCTTCGCCTCCGACATGAACAAGGACGCGCGCGACCACGGCGACGAGGTCAAGGCGCGCATTCCGGCCGGCCGCATCGGCGAGCCGGAGGACATGGCGGCAGCCGCGATCTACCTGGCTTCGCGCGCGGGGGACTATGTCATGGGCTCGACGCTGGTGGTCGATGGCGGCGTGACGCACGCGAGGTAGCAGACCCCCACGCTCCCCCACTGCGTGTGGGTCGCTGCCCCCCGAGGGGGCCGCAGGCCGCCTTGGGGCGGCCCGGCGCCGGCCTGGATCGCCACAGGATGCCGTCGCCTACCAGCGCGGCACCGGCTCGTCCTTGAGCTGCCGGCGCAGATGCTGGTAGTCGGGCATCACGCTTTCGACCGTTTCCCAGAAGCGCGGGCTGTGGTCCATCACGCGCAGGTGGCTCAGTTCGTGGGCGACCACGTAGTCGATCACCGACATCCGGAAATGCACCAGCCGCCAGTGCAGCCGGATCGCGCCGTCGGCGCTGGCGCTGCCCCAGCGCGTCGAGGCGTTCGACAGCGACAGCTTGTGCCAGGCCACGCCCAGCCGCGGCGCGAAATGGTCGAGCCGCTCGACGAAGATGCGCCGCGCCTGCCGCATCAGCCAGGCCTGCGCGGCATCGCGGATCTGTGCCGCGCTCGCGTTCTTCGCCAGCGCCAGCCGGAGCACCGGCGCGTCGCTGCCGTCCGCTGCGGCGTCGAGCACCCCGCCCACGCCATCGAAGGCATGGTGCGGATCGAGCCGCACCGTTACCTGCAGGCCCAGGAACGGGAAAGCGACGCCGTCCTTCCATTCGATGCGCGCCGATTCCAGCCGTGCATGGCGCTGCTGCGTCTCGGCCAGCTTGCGCAGGATCCAGTCGCCCTTCTCCTTGACGGCGGCATCGACGTCGCGCAGCGCCACCCAGCGCGGCGCCCGCACCGACAGGCCCTCGACCCCGACCACGAAGCCGATGGTGCGGCGCTTGCCGCGCGTGAACTCGTAGGCCACCCGGGCATCGCCCAGCGTGACTTCGCGCGTGGCGCGCGGATGGGTGAAGCGCGCGGGGCTCAGCGCGTCGGCCAATGGGATCGCCGGCTTGTGCGGCCTGTCGGGCGACGGCGGGTCCGGCGCGACCGTCGGCGCGTCGAACAGGTCGAGCGTGAACTGCAGCAGGCCGCGCATGGTCCGGGATTCAGGCTGCGGTCGACGCCGCCGGGGCAGCAGCCGGCGCATAGGCCTCGGGATCGAGCCGGCGCATCTCGGCCTCGATCCAGGCCTCGACTTCGCGCATCAGTTCGTCGGGCTTGCGGCCCACGCTCGAAATGGCCGGGCCGATCGAGACATCGACCACGCCCGGGTGCTTGATGAAGGCCTTGCGCGGCCAGACCTTGGCCGAGGTGACCGCGATCGGCACCACCGGCACCCCGGTTTCGCACGCGAGCCGCGAGCCGCCGTTCTTGTAGTTGCCCTTCTGGCCCCGCGGGATGCGCGTGCCCTCGGGGAACATGATGATCCAGATGCCCTGCTCGAGCAGCTTGCGGCCCTGCGCCACGACCTTGTTGAAGGCCTGCGTCCGCTGGCTGCGATCGATGTGGATCATGTCGAGCCGGGCCATGGCCCAGCCGAAGAAGGGTACGTAGATCAGCTCCTTCTTGAACACGAATGCCAGCGGGTGCGGCATCAGCGTGGGCATCAGGAAGGTCTCGTAAGTCGACTGGTGCTTCACGAGCAGAACGCAGCCCGCGAGCTTGTCGGTCGGCAGGTTCTCCATGCCGGTGACGCGGGTGCGGATGCCCAGCAGCACGCGCGCGCCGCCGATCGCCCAGCCGAGCCAGCGCTGCGCCATCCAGTAGAGCGGGATGCCGCGCTTCCAGATCGAGCTGACGCACATGATGATCCCCCAGGGGACCACGGTAACGAGCATCCACAGCGCGTGGATCACGGATCGGACGAAATCCATCAGACAGCCACTTTCTGCATGTCGCGCTCTTCGCGTCCCAGCAGGAAATCGACGAAAGCCGCCAGGTCCTCGTGGACGCGGGTGTTCGGCGGGTACTCGGGGGGCAGGGGCACGCCGCGGCAGGCCTGGCCCATGCCGGTCAGCAGCAGGTGCGGCTCGCAGCCCGCGGCGGCGCCGGCCTGCAGGTCGCGCAGGCTGTCGCCCGCGGTCGGCACATGGGTCAGGTCGACGCCGTAGCGCTCGCCGATCTGCAGGAACAGGCCGGGCTTCGGCTTTCGGCAGTCGCAGCCTTCGTCGGGGCTGTGCGGGCAATAGAACACCGCATCGACCCGGCCACCGACAGCCGCCAGCATCTTGTGCATCTTGGCGTGCATCGCGTTGAGCGAGACGACGTCGAACAGTCCGCGCCCGAGGCCCGACTGGTTCGACGCGATGACCACGTGCCAGCCCGCATGGTTGAGCCGCGCCACCGCCTCGAGCGCGCCCGGCAGCGGCGTCCACTCGATGTCGCTCTTGACGAAGTCCTCGCGGTGCACGTTCAGCGTGCCGTTGCGGTCGAGGATGACGAGTTTCATGGTGCTGCCCCGATCAGGTCGCCAGCCGCTCGAGCTGCGCCACCCGGTTCATCGCCGCGTGCAGCAGCATCAGGAGCCCGAGCCGGTTGAGCCGCAGGTCGGCCTGCTCGGCATTCACCATCACGCCGTCGAAGAAGGCATCGACCGGCTCGCGCAGCGCCGCCAGCGTCTGCAGCGAGGCGGTGTAGTCGCCCTTGTCGAACTGCGCATCGGCCACCGGCACCAGCTGCTCCATCGCGGCATGCAGCGCCTTCTCGGCCGGCTCCTGCAGCAGCAGTGCGCTGACGTGGGCGTCGGCCTCGGGCGATTTCTTGAGGATGTTGCCGATGCGCTTGTTGGCCGCGGCCAGCGCCGGCGCCTCGGGCAGCGCGGCGAAGGCACGCACCGCCGCCAGCAACTGCGGCACCTCGCCCAGGCGCTGCGGGCGCGGCGCCAGCACGGCGTCGACCTCCTGTGCGCTGGCGCCCTGCTCGCGCAGGCTGCCGGCGAGGCGGTCGTAGATGAAGGCCTCGAGCGCATCGGTCGGGTCGCTCAGCGCGAGCTCTGCGGACTTGTGGACGCCGAAGGCCGCGAAGGCGCTGCCGAGCACGGCGCGCAATTCCAGCGGCAGCCGGCGCTCGATCAGCATGCGGATCACGCCCAGCGCATGGCGGCGCAGGGCAAAGGGGTCGCGGTCGCCGGTCGGCAGGTTGCCGATCGCGAACATGCCGACCAGGGTCTCGAGCTTGTCGGCCAGCGCGACCACGATGCCCACCGGGTTGCGCGGCAGCGCGTCGCCTGCGAAGCGCGGCTTGTAGTGGTCCTCGATGGCATCGGCCACCGCGTGCTCCAGACCGTCGTGCAGCGCGTAGTAGCGCCCCATGGTGCCCTGCAGCTCGGGGAACTCGCCAACCATGTCGGTCACCAGGTCGGCCTTGGCCAGCTGGGCGGCCTGCGTCGCCTGGCGCGCCAGCGTGGCGTCGCCGAGCTGCTCGGCCAAGGCGCGCGCGATGCGCATCACGCGCTCGACCCGCTCGCCCTGGGTGCCGAGCTTGTTGTGATAGACCACCTTGGCCAGCGATTCGACGCGCGAGGCCAGCGACTTCTTGCGGTCCTGGTCGAAGAAGAACTTGGCGTCGGCCAGCCGCGGGCGCACCACGCGCTCGTTGCCGCCGATCACCGCGCTGGCGTCGTCGGGCCGGATGTTGCTGACCACCAGGAACTTGTTGGTCAGCTTGCCGGCGGCGTCGAGCAGCGGGAAGTACTTCTGGTTGGCCTTCATCGTGAGGATCAGGCACTCCTGGGGCACGTCGAGGAACTCGCGTTCGAACTCGCACACCAGCACGTTCGGCCGTTCGACCAGCGCCGTGACCTCGTCCAGCAGCGCCTCGTCAAGGATGGCCTGCGTGCCGCCACCGACCGTCTCCGCCGCTTCGGCGAGCTGTCGGGCGATCTCGAGGCGGCGCGCCTCGAAGCCCGGGATGACGGCGCCCTGCTCGCTCATCTGCTCGGCATAGCTGTTGGCATTGCGCAGTTCGACCGGATCGACCGCGGCCTCGAAGCGGTGGCCGTGCGTCTGCCGGCCGGCCGTGAGCCCGAGCGCGCCGACCGGCACGATGGCGTCGCCATGCAGCGCCACCAGGCCGTGCGCCGGCCGCACGAAGCTCACGCTGGTCCATCCCGGCAGCTCGCAGTTGGTCTCGAGCTGGTAGCTCATGACCTTCGGGATCGGCAGCTTGGCGATCGCCTCGGCCAGCGCCTTCTGCAGCCCTTCGGCCAAGGTCGCGCCCTTGGCGACGCTCTGGAAGAACAGCGCCTCGGCCTTGCCGTCCATGGCGCGCTGCAGATCCGGCACCGCGCTGGCGTCGGCGCCCAGCGCCGCCAGCCGCTTCAGCAGCGCGGGTGTCGGCTGGCCCGCGGCATCGAGGCCCACGGCCACCGGCATCAGCTTCTGCGAGACCGCCTTGTCGGCGGCCTGTGCCTGCACGTGGGTCAGGTGGGCCGCCAGCCGACGCGGCGAAGCGTAGGCAGTGAGCACGGAGCCGGCATCGGCCAGGCCGAGCGCGATCAGCTGGTCGTGCAGCACCGTGGCGAAGGCATCGCCGAGCTTCTTCAGCGCCTTGGGCGGCAGTTCCTCGACGAACAGTTCGACGAGCAGGTTTTTCTGGAGGGTCGTCATATCGCTCAGGCCGCCTTCTTCGTCATCTGTGCAACCCACTCGCGCGGCGCCATCGGGAATCCGAGCCGCTCGCGGCTCTCGTAGTAGCTCTGCGCGACGCTGCGCGCGAGGTTGCGGATGCGGCCGATGTAGGCGGCGCGCTCGGTCACGCTGATCGCGCCGCGCGCGTCCAGCAGGTTGAAGCTGTGGGCTGCCTTGAGCACCTGCTCGTAGGCCGGCAATGCGAGCTGCGCCTCCATCAGGTGCTTCGCCTGCTTCTCGTGGGCGGCGAAGGCCGTGAAGAGGAAGTCGGCGTCGCTGTGCTCGAAGTTGTAGGTCGACTGCTCGACCTCGTTCTGGTGGTACACGTCGCCGTAGCTGAGGCCGGGCGCCCATTCGAGGTCGTAGATGCTTTCCTTGCCCTGCAGGTACATCGCGAGGCGCTCCAGGCCGTAGGTGATCTCGCCGGTGATCGGCTTGCAGTCGATGCCGCCGACCTGCTGGAAGTAGGTGAACTGCGTCACTTCCATGCCGTTGAGCCAGACCTCCCAGCCCAGGCCCCAGGCGCCGAGCGTCGGGTTCTCCCAGTCGTCCTCGACGAAGCGGATGTCGTTCTTCTTCAAGTCGAAGCCGAGCGCCTCGAGCGAGCCCAGATAGAGCTCCAGGATGTTGCTCGGCGCCGGCTTCAGCACTACCTGGTACTGGTAGTAGTGCTGCAGCCGGTTCGGGTTCTCGCCGTAGCGGCCGTCCTTGGGGCGGCGGCTCGGCTGCACGTAGGCGGCCTTCCAGGGCTCGGGGCCGAGGGCGCGCAGGAAGGTGGCGGTGTGCGAGGTGCCGGCGCCGACCTCCATGTCGTAGGGCTGCAGGAGCGCGCAGCCCTGGGCATCCCAGTAGGCTTGGAGCTTGAGAATGATTTGTTGGAAAGTCAGCATGGTTGGCCTGGTGGCCGCAGGAGGGCAAAGCGCCCACTACGCGGCGAACCGGCCATTTTACGAGCCATAACTTCCCCTCTGAAGCCGCCCCGCGCCAGCCGGGGCATGTTCCAGAAATACCGCGGAACCGGCTCTGCCGGGCCGCCGGTATTGCCCCCCGGTCAGGGGGGTGGGCGCCCGGACACGAAGTGCCGGGCAACCTGGGGGGCGAGTCAATACCCGCGGAACCGGCTTCGCCGGGCCGCAGGTATTGCCCCCCGGTCAGGGGGTGGGCGCCCGGACACGAAGTGCCGGGCAACCTGGTGGGCGAGTCAATACTCCCAGAAAATGCGCTGCAGTTCCTTCGTATCTTTGGTCTTGGTGAGCGCCACCATCGCCAGGATGCGCGCCTTCTGGGGCCGCAGGTCGTGCGCCACCACCCAGTCGTACTTGTCGTCGGGCTGTTCGGCGTTGCGGATCACGAAGCCGTCCGGCACCCGCGAGCTGCGAATCACCAGGATGCCGTCGGCGCGCACCTTCTGCAGGACCGGCACGATGCGATCAGCCACCGAGCCGTTGCCGGTGCCGGCATGAACGAGCGCCTTGATGCCGCTCTTGGCCAGTGCGTCGATGGCCGTCGGCGGCACGCTCTGGTAGCCATAGGCGATCTCGACCTGCGGCAATGCATCGATCTTGTCGATGTCGAACTCCGACTGCATCGTGTGGCGCTTTGCCGGGAGGCGGAACCAGTAGTTGCGGCCCTCGACGATCATCCCGAGCGGTCCCCATTGGCTCTTGAATGCCTCGGTCTTGACGTTGACCGTCTTGTTGACGTCACGCCCGGTATGGATCTCGTCGTTCATCGTCACGAGCACGCCCTTGCCGGCGGCATCCCTGCTGGCCGCCACGTTGACCGCGTCGTACAAGTTCAGCGCGCCGTCGGCCGACAGCGCTGTACCCGGGCGCATCGAGCCGACCACGATGATCGGCTTGGGGGTGTGCACCGTGAGCGTCAGAAAGTAGGCGGTTTCCTCGATCGTATCGGTCCCGTGCGTGATCACGATGCCGTCGACGTCGGCCTGCTTCGAGAGCGCCGAGACGCGCTTGGCGAGGACCAGCAGGTTGTCGTTGGTCAGGCTTTCGGAAGCGACCTGGAACACCTGCTCGCCACGGACGTTGGCCACCTTCGACAGTTCGGGCAGCCCTGCGATCAGCTTGTCGACCGGCACCTTGGCCGCCGAATAGGTGGCGCTGTTGACCGCAGACGCCCCGGCGCCGGCGATGGTCCCGCCGGTGGCCAGGATCACGACATTGGGCAGCGCCTGGGCGTGGGCGATGGCCGCGGCTGCGAACAGCGCGGCGGCGCCCGCCAAGGCGCGGAATCGAGTGGCGAAGTGCATGGAAACTCCTCTTGGGTGTGTGGCGAAGCGGCGTGAAGATACCGGAATGCCCGCCCCATGGCGCATGCGCGCAATGCCGTGCGCGCATGCGGTCATGCCGGCGAACCGAACATGCCGCCGGAGCAAGATCCGGGCAAGCGCTACCATCGCACCGCGGTGCCCCGCCGAACAAGATGACTTCCGAGATCGCCTCCTCCGAGCCCCAGGCTGCGCAGCAGATGCCCGCCCCCACCGGCCCGCTGTCGCGCGCGCGGCCCGGACGCGAGCRCATCCTGGCGGCGATCCGCAGCGCGGCGATCGCCGAATTCAGCCTGCACGGCCTGAAGGGCGCCTCGACGCAAGCCATCGCGGCGCGCGCAGGGCTGACCAAGCCCCAGCTGCACTACTACATCGCCGGCAAGGAAGAGCTCTACGAAGAGCTGCTGATGCAGGTGCTGCACGACTGGAAGGTGGTGTTCTCGTTCGAGGACCACGCCGGCGCCCCCGGCGCGGTGCTCGGCGACTACATCCGCAAGAAGCTCGACCACGCATTCGACAGCCCCGAGATCTCGCGCATCTTCACGCGCGAAGTGCTCGACGGCGGCCGCAACCTCGAGCGCTACTGGCCGAATGCACGGCTCTGGACGCAAAAGAAGGTCGACATCATCAACGGCTGGATCGCGCGCGGCCTGATGCGGCCGCTCGATGCCCGCCTGCTGCTGATGCACATCTGGGCCATGACCCAGAGCTATGCCGACTACGCGCTGCAGACGCGCGTGATGCTCGGCCTGCCACCCGACGCCCCGGTCGACCGCGAGCCCATCGCGCGCGAGCTGGTCGCGTTCGTGCTCGGCGGCTGCGGCATCAAGGCTGGATAGCCCCCACGCTCCCCCACTGCGTGTGGGTCGCTGCCCCCCGCGGGGGCCGCAGGCCGCCTTGGGGCGGCCCGGCGCCGGCCTGGATCGCCCCCACGCTCCCCCACTGCGTGTGGGTCGCTGCCCCCCGCGGGGGCCGCAGGCCGCCTTGGGGCGGCCCGGCGCCGGCCTGAACTCCCCTTCGCCGCGACTGCGCTGCGCAGAAGAGCACGCCTCCCGCTTTTGGTGCGGAGGCGCTGGCACGTCGCTTGCATAACCTGACCACTTGCTCTGATTAAGCGGTCAAACACACCATGCGCGTGCTCGTCGTCTACTGCCACCCGGTCGAAACCAGCTTCCACGCGGCGCTGCACCAGGAGGTGCTGCGCCAGCTGCGCGAGACCGGCCACGAGGTCGACGACTGCGACCTCTATGCCGAAGGCTTCGACCCGGTGCTGTCGCGCGAGGAGCGCCTGGGCTACCACGAGGTGCCGGGCAACCAGCTGCCGCTGAAGCGCCACGTCGAGCGCCTGCAGTGGGCCGAAGGCATCGTGTTCTGCTTCCCGACCTGGTGCTTCGGCCTGCCGGCGATGCTCAAGGGCTACTTCGACCGGCTCTTCATGCCCGGTGTCGCCTTCGACCTCAGCGACCCGAAGAACGTCAAGCCGATGCTCACCCACATCAAGCGCATCTCGGCCGTCGTGACCTACGGCCGCCCGCGCTGGGTCGCCTGGTACATGGGCGACCCGCCGCGCAAGATCGTCACGCGCTACATGCTGCGCCTCACCGGCAGGCAGGCGCGCGTCGACTACCACGCCCACTACCACATGAACGTGGCGACCGAGCCCCAGCTGAAACGCTTCATGCAGCGCGTCGGCCAGGCCATGGCCCGCTTCGCCTGACCCTTTCCCCTCACAGGACTCCCATGCTCCACGGCTACATCCCGCCCCACCGCTTCCTGCCCTACCTGAGCTGGACCGAGATCGACGCGCTGCCCGACCGCGAGAACACCGTCATCGTGCTGCCCTGCGGCGCGATCGAGCAGCACGGGCCGCACCTGCCCTGTTCGGTCGACAGCGTGATCGCCTCGGGCGTGATGGGCAAGGCGCTCGAGCGCCTGCCCGCCGAGGTGCGCGCCTTCGCGCTGCCGACCATCACCTACGGCAAGTCGGAAGAGCACCTGCACTTCCCCGGCACCATGACCCTGACCGGCACCACCTTGCTCTCGACCGTGATCGAGATCGGCGAGTCGATCTACCGCGCGGGCTTCCGCAAGCTGCTGTTCGCCAACGGCCACGGCGGCCAGCCCCAGGTGCTCGAGATGGCGGCGCGCGAGCTGCGCCTGCGGCATGGCGATTTCGTGGTCGTGCCGCACGGCGTGTCGCGGCTGCCGAACGCTTCCAGCAAGCAGATCAGCGAACAGGAAAAGCGCCTGTCGATGCATGCCGGCCATTCCGAGACCGCGCTGATGCTCGCGCTGGCGCCCGACACGGTGCACATGGAACGCGCCGCCGCCAACTTCCCGCCGCCGTTCCCGATCAAGCTGTTGTCGCCCGACGGCCGCCCGGCCTGTGCCTGGACCGCGCGCGACTTCGGCCCCAGCGGCGTCATCGGCGACCCGACCAGCGCGACGCGCGAGCAGGGCGAGGAGATCCTCGACACGCTGTCCGCGAGCTGGGTGCAGGCGCTGACCGAATTGCACGCGCTGCGCTGGGTGGTGCGCGAGGAGCCCACCTGGGGCCGCGGCCACGAGCAGGGCTTCATCCAGTCGTCCGTCGCAGCCGTGGCCTGAGGCCCGCTCCTTGCATCAGCTCCCGCTTCGCTTCCAACCCCTCAGAGAGGTCCTTACCATGCGCCTTCCCCTCGCCCTCCGTCTCGCCCCCCTGGCCGCGGCTCTCGCGCTGGCCGCCGCCACGCCGGCCCAGGCCCAGGACAAGTTCACCTACATGACCAACTGGTACGCGCAAGCCGAGCACGGCGGCTTCTACCAGGCCGTCGCCCAGGGCATCTACCAGAAGTACGGCCTCGACGTCACGATCAAGATGGGCGGCCCGCAGGTCAACATCACGCAGATGATGGCCGCCGGCCAGGCCGACTGCATCATGGGCTCGAGCGACATCCAGATGATGCAGGTGCGCGAAGGCGGCGTGCCGGTGGTCAACGTCGCGGCCTTCTTCCAGAAGGACCCGCAGGTGCTGATCGCGCACGACGACGTCAAGAAGTTCGAGGACCTCAAGGGCAAGACGATCCTGATCGGCGCCCAGGCCAACCGCGGCTACTGGCCCTGGCTGAAGGCCAAATTCGGGCTCACCGACGAACAGACCCGCCCCTACACCTTCAACATCCAGCCCTTCGTGGCCGACAAGAACACCGCGCAGCAGGGCTACCTGACCTCCGAGCCCTACGCGATCCAGAAGGCCGGGGTGAAGAGCACCGTGCTGATGTTCAGCGACCACGGCTTCCCGGCCTACGCGACCACCGTCTCGTGCATGGACAAGACCGTGAAGGAGCGCAACAAGCAGGTCGCGGCTTTCGTCAAGGCCTCGGCCGAAGGCTGGAAGAGCTACCTCGTCGATCCGGCGCCCGCCAATGCGCTGATCAAGAAGGACAACCCCAACATGACCGACGACCAGCTGGCCTACAGCGTCGCCAAGCTCAAGGAGATGGGCATGGTCACGGGCGGCGACGCGGCCACGCAGGGCATCGGCGTGATCACCGATGCGCGCGCCAAGGCCAGCTACGACTTCCTGGTCTCGGCCAAGCTGCTCGACCCCGCCAAGGTGGAAGTCGCCAAGACCTACACGACCGAATTCGTGAAGGACGCCAAGGTCCTGCCCTGACACATCGGGCGCTTCCGCGCCCTCTCGAGAGGCTCCGCATGAACGACACCGAATCCGCCTCCTACTCGCTGCCGCCGCAACCCCGCTACACCGTCCCGGCGGTCGAGGTCCTCTCCGCCGAGAAGACCTACCCGAACGGCACGCAGGCGCTGCTGCCGGTGGACCTGAGCATCGCCGAAGGCGAGTTCGTCACCCTGCTCGGGCCCTCGGGCTGCGGCAAGAGCACCTTGCTCAAGATGGTCGCGGGCATGCTCGAGCCGACCGATGGGCGGCTGCTGGTGTGGCGCAAGCCGGTGGCGCAGATCGACGAGAGCGGCCGGCGCATGGCCTTCGTGTTCCAGTCGCCGACGCTGATGCCCTGGGCCAGCGTGCGCAGCAACGTGCGGCTGCCGCTCGACCTCGCCGGCGTGCCGCGCAAGGAGGCGGAAGAACGCGTCGCCGAGGCGCTCGAGCTGGTGGGGTTGGAGAACTTTGCAACGGCCTTGCCGCGGGCGCTGTCCGGCGGCATGCAGATGCGGGTATCGATCGCGCGCGGTCTCGTGACCCAGCCCGACCTGCTGCTGATGGACGAACCCTTCGGCGCCCTGGACGAGATCACGCGCCACAAGCTCGACGCCGAACTGCTCGACCTCTGGCGCAAGAAGAAGCTCACGGTGATCTTCGTGACCCACTCGATCCACGAGGCCGTGTTCCTGTCGAGCCGCGTCGTGATGATGGCCGCCCGGCCGGGCCGCGTGGTCGAGCAGTTCCGCATCGACGAGCCCTACCCGCGCAGCGCCGATTTCATGGTGTCGCCGCAGTTCAGCCGCTATGCCAAGACGCTGCAGGACAGCTTGCTTCGCGCCAGCAGCGCGCATGACGAGGTCGATGCATGAGCGCACTGGCACCGACGACCGCGGCGGGGACCCCAGCGATGAAAGCACCGACGACGCCGACCCGGACTGGGCCGGCGGCGAAGCCAGCCACGCCGAAGCAGCCGGCCCGCATTCCGCTGCTGCAGCAGCCGCGCGTCCAGCGCGTGATGTATCCGCTGCTGGTCGGCGTGGTGCTGATCGCGCTCTGGCAGGGCCTGGTCACGGCGCTGGAACTGCCGCCCTACCTGGTGCCGTCGCCCGCCCTGATGATGCAGACGCTGGTCACCGACTGGGTGCCGCTCGGCATGGCCCTGCTCGTGACGCTCAAGATCACGGTGCTGTCCTTCGTGGTCGCCACCCTCGCCGGCGTGCTGATCTCCTTTCTCTTCGTGCAGAGCAAGCTGATCGAGACCGCGCTGTTTCCGTACGCAGTGCTGCTGCAGGTCACGCCGATCGTCGCGGTCGCGCCGCTGATCATCATCTGGGTCAAGAACCCGAGCGCGGCGATGGTGGTCTGCGCGGCGCTGGTCGCGCTGTTCCCGATCATCAGCAACACCACGCTCGGCCTGCGCAGCATCGAGCCCGACCTGCAGAGCTACTTCAAGCTCAACCGCGCGACCCGCTGGCAGCAGCTGGTGCGCCTGCGCATCCCGAGCGCGCTGCCCTATTTCTTCGGCGGCCTGCGCATCTCCAGCGGCCTGGCGCTGATCGGCGCCGTGGTGGCCGAGTTCGTCGCCGGCACCGGCGGCTCGGGGGCCGGCCTGGCCTACCAGATCCTGCAGGCCGGCTTCCAGCTCAACATCCCGCGCATGTTCGCCGCCCTGCTGCTGATCTCGCTGACCGGCGTCGCGCTGTTCGTGCTGATGGCCTGGCTCACCAAGCTCGCGCTCGGCTCCTGGCACGCGAGCGAACTCTCCCAAGACTGACTCCGATGAACGCACCCATGACCTCGATCGAGCGCCTGCACCTCGAACTGCCCGAACTCGACTGGATCACCGACCCCAGCCGCATCGCGCGGCTGTCGCAAGACTTCGCCTGGTTCAGCCCGGTGCTCGACCGGCAGCTCAAGGACAAGCGCGCCGATGCCGTCGTGCGTCCGCGCACCGAGGACGAGATCCGCGCGCTGGTCGGCGCCTGCGCCCGGCTCGGCGTGCCGATCACGATCCGCGGCAGCGGCACCGGCAACTACGGCCAGACCACGCCGCTGGCCGGCGGCGTGGTGCTCGACATGACCGGCTACAACGCGCTGCAATGGGTGGGCCCCGGTATCGCGCGGGCCCAGGCCGGCATCCGGCTCGGCGAACTCGAGAAGCACACCCGCCCCACCGGCCAGGAGCTGCGCTGCATTCCGTCGACCTACCGCAGCGCGACGCTCGGCGGCCTGTTCGGTGGCGGCTTCGGCGGCGTCGGCTCGATCAACTACGGCCCGCTCGGCGCGCCCGGCAATGTGCTCGGCCTGCGTGCGATGACGATCGAGCCCGAGCCGCGGATCGTCGAGCTGCGTGGCGCCGAGGCGATGCGCATGCATCACCTGTGGGGCACCAACGGGCTGGTGCTCGAGCTCGAGGTGGCGCTGGCACCGGCCCATCCGTGGCTCGAGAGCCTGGTGGTCTTCGACGCCTTCGCCCCGGCGCTGGCCTTCGCCGACGCGCTGGCGCATGCGCCCGGCATCGTGAAGCGCGAAGTGGCCTTCTTCGCGAGCCCGGTGCCGGACCACCTGGCGCAGCTCGCCGAGCATCTGCCGCAGGGCTGCCACGCGGTGCTGTCGCTGGTCGCGGAATCCTCCGAAGACCCGATGCTCGCGCTCGCCGAGGCGCATGACGGCCGCGTCAGCTACCGCAAGACGGCCGACGAGGTGAAGAAGAGCAACCGCACCTTGATGGAGTTCACCTGGAACCACACGACGCTGCATGCGCTCAAGGTCGACAAGTCGCTGACCTACCTGCAGAGCAGCTTCGTGCCGGGCCAGCATGTGGCGCAGATCACCGAGATGGAACAGCTGTTCGCCGGCGAGGTGCTGATGCACGTCGAGTTCCTGCGCAACCTCGACGGCCTGCTCACCTGCAGCGCGCTGCAGCTGGTGCGCTTCACGACCGAGGAGCGGCTGGACGAGATCATCCGCATGCATCGCGAACGCGGCGTGCGCATCAACAATCCGCATGTCTTCATCGTCGAGGACGGCAAGGCCGGGGGGGCCTTGCCGCCCGAGATCGTCGAGATGAAGAAGCGCTTCGATCCGCGCGGCCTGCTGAACCCGGGCAAGCTGCGCGACTGGCCGGCGAAGGCCTCGAGCTAGCCAGGCGGCCGCTGGACCCGCCTAGGCGCCGCGGCGTCGGTGCATCACCAGCGTCGCAGCGACGACCGCCAGCGCCAGCCCCCACAGCGGCCAGAGCCCGAAGCGCGACACCCACACCGCATAGGGTGTGCGCCCGCCCCGCCCTTCGACTTCCGCCATCAGCACGCCGCGCGTGAGCCGCGGCAGCGCGTGCGTCACCCGGCCGCGATGGTCGATGACCACCGTGGCCCCGGTGTTGGTGGCGCGCACCATCGGCCGCTGGAACTCCAGCGCCCGCATGCGCGAGATCGCCAGGTGCTGGTCGATCGCGATCGAATCACCGAACCAGGCGATGTTGCTGACATTGAGCAGCACCGTGGGCGCCTCTTCGGCATTGCGGAAGTTGGCGCCGATCTCGTCGCCGAACAGATCCTCGTAGCAGATGTTCGGCGCGATGCGCTGGCCCAGCCAGACGAAGGGTGGCTGCGCCAGCCCGCCGCTGCGGAAATCGCCGAGCGGGATGTTCATCATGTCGGTGAACCAGCGGAACAGGCTCGGGATGAACTCCCCGAAGGGCACCAGGTGGTGCTTCTCGTAGCGATAGGGCACCGTCTCGCCGGGCTTGAAGCCGAGCACCGCATTGCTGTAGGAGCGGCCGTCGCCCATCGGCAGGCCGACGATCGCGGCCTGGGTGCCGCGCTGGTAACGCGCCGCGACCGCGTCCAGGTAGCCCGGCGGCAGTTGCGACGGCAGCAGCGGCAAGGCCGTCTCGGGCGTGATCACCAACGGCGCGTCGGCATCGCGCAGCTTCTCGCCGTACCACTGCAGCGCGGTCGCGATGCCGCCGCCCGGGATGAACTTCTCGTCCTGCGGGATGTTGCCCTGAAGCAGTTCGATGCCGATACGCCGGCGCGAACGAGCCGCGTCGTCGGCGGGCGTACCACGCGCCAGGTCGATCAGCGCCGGCACGCAGAACAACACCAGGGCCAGCCCGACCGGCAGCGCGAAGGCGCGACCGCGCGCGTGGCGGAAGGCCAGCGGCACCAGCGTCGCGATGCCGGCCGCGACCGCGCCGATGCCGTAGACGCCGACCCAGGGCGCGTAGACCGCGAGCGGCCCGTCGACATGCGCATAGCCGCCCGCGCCCCATGGAAAGCCCGTGAACCAGCTGCCGCGCAGCAGTTCGGCCAGGGTCCACAGCGCGGCGAAGAAGGCCGCAGAGCGCAACGGACTCGGCGGCGCGAAGGCCACGTACAAGGCACAGGCGAAGGCGTAGTAGAGCGAAAGCGCYGCGGCCAGCGCGAACACCGCCAGCGCCGCCAGCGGCGCTGCCAGCCCGCCGTAGGTGTGCATCGAGATGAACAGCCACCAGAAAGTGCCGCAGAGCCAGGCGGTCGCGAAAACCCAGCCGAGGAAGCCCGCCGCACGCCAGGGCCGGGGCGCTTCGTCAGCGGTGCCGCGGGCGGGACGCAGCGCATCGAGCTGCCACACCAGCGCAGCGAGCGACAGCAGTTGCAGCCACCACTGCGGCCGGCCGTCCCACGGCGCCGCGATCGATGCCGCCTGGGCCAGCCCCGCAAGCCCGAAGCCCAGCGCGCGCAGCAGCGTTTTCAATCGGCCGCGTCGTCGCCGCGCGCCGGCGAGACCTTGAACCAGCGCACCGCGCCGCCCTTGGTGTGCAGCACGACGAAGTCGAAGGCGCCGAGCGCGTAATGCTCGCCGCGCTTGGGCACGTGGCCCATCTCGTGCGCAATCAGGCCGCCGATGGTGTCGAACTCCTCGCTCAACGCCTCGTCGAAAGTGATGCCGAAGGCTTCGGCGACGCGCTCGATCGGCGTGTCGCCCGCCACGCGGTAGGTGTGGTCGGCGAGGCCGAAGATGTCGCCCTCGTCTTCGGGGATGTCGAACTCGTCCTCGATCTCGCCGACGATCTGTTCGAGCACGTCCTCGATGGTGATCAGGCCGGCCACGCGGCCGAATTCGTCGATCACCACCGCCAGGTGGTTGCGGTTGCCGCGAAACTCGCGCAGCAGGTCGTTCAGCCCCTTGCTTTCGGGCACGAAGGTCGGCGGCCGCAACAGCGCGCGGATGTTCAGCCCCGGCGCCCGCTGCAGCTTGAGCAGGTCTTTCGCGAGCAGGATGCCGATGATGTTTTCCTTCTCGCCCTCGTAGACCGGAAAGCGCGAATGGGCGGTATCGATCACCAGGTGCAGCAGCGCGTCGTAGGGCGCGTCGATGTTGACCAGGTCCATCCGCGGCGCCGCCACCATCACCTCGCCGGCGGTCATGTCGGCCATGCGGAGCACGCCTTCGAGCATCACGCGCGATTCGGCGCCAATGACGTCGTTGTCCTCGGCGTCGGCCAGGGTTTCGATCAGTTCGTCGCGGGAATCGGGCCCGGGGTGAATGAATTCGGCGAGCTTCTGGAGAAAGCTGCGCTTGTCTTCGCGCTCGACGGGCGCGCGATCGCGATCAGGGTGAGGGTCGGCCACTGCGGGAGGGCGGAGTTGGGGAACCGCAAGGATAACCCACCCCCGAAGCTTGCTCACTGCGTGTAGCAAGCCTCCCCCTCAAGGGGGCGCCCCCGACGGCCCGGCGAAGCCGGATCCGTGGCGGCCCACGATGCCCGGCGCGCTGCGCGGCCGGACTTCAGGGCGGCGGCCAGTGGTCCACTACGCGATCGCGATCCATGAAACCGGCGCAGCCAGATGCCGGGGATACCGCGGAACCGGCTTTGCCGGGCCGCTGGTATCGCCCCCCTTGAGGGGGAAGCGCCGCAGGCGCTTCGGGGGGTGTTTCCTTTCAGGCGGCGGATTTATCTCGCGCGGCGCGCACGCCGCTGCGGATTTCCTGCACTTCGGCCAGGAAGGACCAGAACTGCTTGGCTCGGGTCTTGAGCTGGTAGTCGACCTGCGCGAAGTGCTGCAGCGCGATCTCGCTCATGCGGCTGTCGAAGGTGGCAGCAGGCAGTTCGAGGTGGGCCTCGGACTCGGAACCGCTGCGCACCACGGTCGCGCCGGCGTTGCGCGCGATCTTCAGCATCGCGGCGTTCTCGCTCAGGGCATGGATGAACAGCATGCCCACGCCTTCGTTGCGCGCCACGACCACCGCACGCTCGAACAGGCGCGCGCCGTAGCCGCGTCCGCGTGCGTGCACGGCGACGGAGACGCCGAATTCGGCGCAATCCTGCTGCTGCTCGGCCGGCGCGAAGGCCAGGTGGGCCATCGCGATCAGCTCGAGCCGGCGGTTGTAGATACCGAACATCTCGTCGCGCTCGAAATCGAGCCCGTCGACGTAGCGCTGGACTTGTTCATCGGAGGCGGCGTAGCCGAATCGCAGGTAGCGGTCGTGCGGCGGCAGGGCCAGAAGGTGCTGGGCGATGCGGTCACGCTCGCGGGGGCCGATCGAGCGGATCGGCACCATGACGGGGTGCGGCGCGGCGGCGCGCGGCTGCGCCTCAACCACCGGCGCCTTCAGGAACGAGCCGACGCCGAGTGAGGCTAGGAGGAGGGCCTTGGCGGTAAGCATGCATGGAATATAAGGGTTTTCCCTAAACCTTCAAGGAGACGGGGCTTGTCCGACCGCGGATCGGTGAACAAATGCCGCTCCAGGCTTATCGGCATCCGATGCACGTTGTTACAGGGGCACGGCCGTCGTCGCCTTGACGCGGTCGAGCACGAAACTGGTCTTGCAGTCCTGGACGCTGGGGTGTTTGAGCAGGGTGTTCATGATGAAACGGCTGTAGTGCGCCATGTCGGCCACCACCACGCGCAGCAGGTAGTCCATCTCGCCGGTCAGCGCGGCGCATTCGACGACCTCGGGCCAAGTCTGCACGCTGGCCCGAAACAAGTCCATGGGATTTCGCTTGTGGCTTTCGGTCAGTTTCTCGAGCCGCACGTTGAGGTAGGCGGTGAGCCCCAGCCCGACGGCTTCGGGCTTGACCAGGGCGACATAGCGGTCGATGACCCGGCTTTCCTCCAGCCGCTTGACCCGCCGCAGCACCGCGCTCGGGGACAGGCTCACCTGCTCGGCGATCTGGTCGTAGGTGGCACGGCCATCGGACTGAAGCGTGCGCAAAATTTGCCGGTCGATCTTGTCAAGTGCATCCATCGTTTGGATTTTGCAGTTTTCCTGTGTTGAATGACACCTTTGAGCCCAAAAACGCCGAAATCATGAGCTCCGGCGCTTTTACAGTTCCATACGGACGCCGTCCTGCCACGGCCGCACACTGAATCCCCACGGAGATCCAACCATGAGCACCACCGACACCGCCGCCTTCACGCCCTGGGAGAACCCGATGGGGACCGATGGCTTCGAATTCATCGAATACGCCGCCCCCGATCCGGCCGCCATGGGCCGCGTCTTCGAGCAGATGGGCTTCAAGCCGATTGCCAGGCACCGCCACAAGAACGTGCTGCTGTACCGCCAGGGCACGATCAACTTCATCATCAATTCGGAGCCGGATTCCTTCGCTCAGCGCTTCGCGCGCCAGCACGGCCCGAGCATCTGCGCCATCGCCTTCCGAGTGCAGGACGCCAAGGCCGCCTACGAGCGCGCGATCGGCCTCGGCGCCTGGGGCTTCGCGCCCGGCGCCGGCCCGGGCGAACTCAACATCCCGGCCATCAAGGGCATCGGCGACAGCCTGATCTACTTCGTCGACCGCTGGCGCGGCAAGAACGGCGCCCAGCCCGGCGACATCGGCAACATCGGCTTCTACGACGTCGACTTCGAGGCGTTGCCGGGCCTTTCGGCGGCCGAGGCGCTGGCACCCGAAGGCCACGGCCTCACCTACATCGACCASCTGACGCACAACGTGCACCGCGGCCGGCTCAAGGAATGGGCCGACTTCTACGAACGCCTGTTCAACTTCCGCGAAATCCGCTACTTCGACATCGARGGCCAGGTCACGGGCGTCAAGAGCAAGGCCATGACCAGCCCCTGCGGCAAGATCCGCATCCCGATCAACGAGGAAGGCAACGAGAAGGCGGGCCAGATCCAGGAGTACCTGGACAGCTACCACGGCGAGGGCATCCAGCACATCGCGATGGGTTCGCGCGACCTCTTCCACACGGTCGATGCATTGCGGGCTTCGGGCGTGAAGCTGCTCGACACCGTCGATACCTACTACGAACTGGTCGACAAGCGCATCCCGGGCCATGGAGAGAACGTGGCCGCGCTCAAGAAGCGCAGGATTTTGGTCGACGGCAAGAAGGGCGCGCTGCTGCTGCAGATCTTCAGCGAGAACCAGCTGGGTCCGATCTTCTTCGAATTCATCCAGCGCAAGGGCGACGACGGCTTCGGCGAAGGCAACTTCAAGGCGTTGTTCGAGAGCATCGAGCTCGACCAGATCCGACGCGGGGTGCTGGCCGCTGCACAATAGGCGCCCCCTTTCACCCTGGAGCCTCCATGCGCCCGACGTCCCCGCTTCGTTCCCTGCTCTGTCTCGCCGCCGCGGCACTGGCGCTGGGAGGCTGCGCGATGACGCCGCGCCAGGGCGAGGCGGTCTCCCGCCTCGACGCGGTGCAGAAGGCCGGCGTGCTGCGCATCTGCACGCCGGGCGACTACAAGCCTTTCAGCTTCCAGAAGCCCGACGCCAGCTACGAAGGCATCGACGTCGACCTGATGGCGAGCTTCAGCGCCAGCCTCAACGTCAAGCCCGAATGGGTCAAAACCAGCTGGGCCAACCTGTTGCCCGACCTCCGGGCCGGCAAGTGCGACATGGCGGTCGGCGGCATCTCGGTATCGACCGACCGGCAGAAGCTGGCCTTCTTCAGCACCGCCTACATGGTCAACGGCAAGACGCCGATCGCGCGCTGCGCCGACGTCGCCAAGTACCAGACGGTCGCACAGATCGACAAGCCCGAGGTGCGCGTGATCTTCAATCCGGGCGGCAGCAACGAGCGTTTCGCCCGGGCCAACTTCAAGCAGGCCAAGCTCGCGATGCATGGCGAGAACCTCACCATCTTCGACGAGATCCTGGCCAACCGCGCCGACGTCTTCGTGACCGAATCGGCCGAAGCGATCACCCAGCAGAAGCTCAAGCCGGGCCTGTGCGCGGTCAACCCCGACAAGCCGCTGCAGTACGGCGAGATGGCCTGGCTGCTGCCGCGCGACGACGTCGCCTTCAAGGCTTACGTCGACCAGTGGCTGCACCTGTCGCAGGCCGGCGGCGACTTCCAGCGCGTCATGGACCGCTGGCTCAAGTAGGCCGGTCGCACTGCCCGGGCCTCAGTCGTCGAGGAGCGCGAGCGCCTCGCGCCGGATCCCGGCATCGAAGGCCATCTGGACGTGGCCGCGTCCCGCGGCGAGCCGGTTGTCCGCACCCGGCAGCGTGGCGACCGAGGTCGGAAACACGATGTTGTCGCTGTTCGAATACCAGCAGGTGAAGGGCACCTGCTGCACGCTGGCGCGCTCGCCGTTGATGCGCTGCAGCCACTCGCCGCCCATGCGCATCTGGCGGCCATTGGCGGTGCGGCCGAAGCGCGCCAGCCAGGTGCCGCGGTGCGGCGTGCCGAGGGTGACGATACGGTGCACGCGCGCGCCATTGCTGTCGCGCAACCAGGCGCGGGCCGCGAGGCCGCCCATGCTGTGGCAGATCAGCAGCGGCGGTTTTCCCGTGGCGGCGGTCACGCGTGCGATCGCCGCCTCGATGGTCTGCACATAGCGATCGATCGAGCCGAACACGGGTTCGAGGTCGACCGCCACGAAGGCACGGTCGGCGGCGCGCAGTTCACGCAGCCACGGGTTCCAGAACGCGCGATTGCAGACGAAGCCGTGGATCAGTACGGCGCCCCGGCGCTGGCCGCGCGGCAGGTGGTCGGGCACGGCATGCCAGCGAAATGGCTGCAGCCAGCAGAAGACGCGCGGCGCCGCGGCGCTTTCCGCCAGCCAGGCCTTGACGCATTGCCGGGCGCTCGCACGCGGCACAGGGTCGCTGGCGCCGACGCAATAGCAGAGCGCGAACTCGAGCGCCAGAAATGCCGCATGGGAACAGGTCAGCACCAGCATCCCGGCGATCGCGATCGCCGGCGACCGGCCCCACCAGAAGCTCGTCCACACCACCGCAAGGAGCAGCCAACCGATCACCAACCAGCGCTGAGCACGTGCAACCATGCGGCAACTATCGCACGCGAATCAGACCCGGCCGGCAGCACCCTAGGACAAGCCCGCTGGCGGCCGGGCGCAGGTCGCTCCGACAATCCGCGCCAAAGGAGATTGCATGCAGACATCCGTGCTTCAGAGCTATCCGGCCGGCGTGCCGCACGAGGTCCACCCGGATCAGTACCGGTCGCTCGGACAACTTTTCGCCGAATCGTTCAAGCGTTATGCCGATCGGCCCTTCTCGGTCTGCATGGAACAGTGGATGTCCTACGGCGAGCTCGACGCGCTGTCGAATGCGATGGGTGCCTGGCTCCAGTCGCTCGGACTCGAGCCCGGTGCGCGGGTCGCCGTGATGCTGCCCAACATTCCGCAGTTCGCGGCCACGATCTGCGGCGTGCTGCGGGCGGGCTACACCTGCGTCAACGTCAACCCGCTGTATACGGCGCGCGAGCTCGAGCACCAGCTCAAGGACTCGGGCGCCACGGCCATCGTCATCCTCGAGAACTTCGCCACCACGCTGGAGCAGGTGATCGATCGCACGGCCATCAAGCATGTGTGCGTCACTTCGATGGGCGACCTTCTGGGGGGCATGTACGGCGCCTGGATCACTTTCGCCGTGCGGCACCTCGCCAAGATGGTGCCGCCCTACAAGATCGCGCTGACTGAGGGACGCACCGTCACGCCCTTCTCCCTGGCGATCGCGGCGGGTCGCGGCCGCACGCTGGCGGCCGACCCGAGCACGCTCGACTCGATCGCCTTCCTGCAATACACGGGCGGCACCACCGGACTGTCGAAGGGGGCCGTGCTCACGCATCGCAACATCGTCGCCGCGACGCTGCAGGCCGAGGCCTGGTTCACGCCGGCGCTGGCGCGCGCGGGCGACCTGTCCAAGGTCAACAGCATCGCCGCGTTGCCGCTGTATCACATCTTCGCGCTGACGCTGTGCCTGCTCGCGATCCGCCAGGGTTCGCACCTGACGCTGGTTCCGAATCCACGCGACACGGCCAAGTTCATCGCGGTGCTGAAGAAGCGTCCCTTCCACATGTTCCCGGCGGTCAACACACTCTTCAATGCGTTGCTGGTCCACCCCGAGTTCAAGACCGTCGACTTTTCCCAATTGTTCGTCTCGCAAGCCGGCGGCATGGCGGCCTCCGAGGGCACCGCGCGACAGTGGTTCGAGGTCACGGGCTGCCCGATGATCGAGGGCTGGGGCATGAGCGAGACCTGCGCCATCGGCACCAACAACCCGGTCACCAATACCGCCTACAGCGGCAACATCGGCCTGCCCCTGCCGGGCATCGAGATCGCGATCAAGGACGACGAGGGCCGCTCGCTGCCGGCCGGCGAGGCCGGCGAGCTTTGCATCAAGGGCCCGAACGTGATGGTCGGCTACTACAAGCAGCCGGCCGAGACCGCAGAGGCCTTCACCGCCGACGGCTTCATGCGCACCGGCGACATGGCGGTGATGCAGGACGACGGCTACACCCGGATCGTCGACCGCAAGAAGGACATGATCATCGTCAGCGGCTTCAACGTCTACCCGAACGAAMTCGAGAACGTGATCTCGCTGTGTCCGGGCGTCGTCGAATGCGCCGCCATCGGCGTGCCCGACGAGAAGCAGGGCGAGGCGATCAAGGTCTTCGTCGTCCGCAAGGATCCGGCGCTGACCGAGGAGGGTGTCATGCGCTACTGCCATGACCAATTGACCGGCTACAAGCGGCCGAAGCAAATCGAGTTTCGCGATGCGCTGCCGAAGACCAACGTCGGGAAGATCCTGCGCCGCGAACTGCGCGCGGGCGCGCAGTCTTGACGGCGGCCGGCGGCCTGCCCGCGCAACTCCAGGTCTTCGAGCGAGGCTGGCTCTCTGCCAACAACGTGCTCTTCAAGGGGCGCGAGCAGACGGCGGTGGTCGATACCGGCTACCTGACCCACGCGCCGCAGACCGTGGCGCTGATGGAGGGCGCGCTGGCTGGACGGCCGCTCGATCTGCTGCTCAACACCCACCTGCACAGCGATCATTGCGGCGGCAACGAGGCGCTTCAGCAGCGTTTTCCGGCGCTGCGCAGTTTCATCCCGCCAGGTGAGGCCGAAGCAGTCAGGGCCTGGGATGAAGACGCCCTGAGCTTCCGCGCCACCGGCCAGCGCTGCGCGCGTTTTCGTTTCGAGGGCCTGCTGGAGCCGGGGCACGCCATCCGGCTCGGCGACCTGCCTTGGGAGATCCATGCCGCGAAGGGCCACGATCCGCATTCGGTCATCCTCTTCGAGCCTGACTCCAGGACCCTGATCTCGGCCGATGCGCTCTGGGAGAACGGGTTCGGGGTGGTCTTTCCCGAACTGCAGGGCGAGGCCTCGTTCGAAGAAGTCGGTGCAACGCTCGATCTGATCGAGTCGCTGGCTCCGCTGCACGTGATTCCCGGCCATGGAAGCGTCTTCCACGATGCGCCTGCGGCACTGCAGAAGGCCCGCGGCAGGCTCGACGGCTTCCAGCGCAATCCGGTCAAGCACGCGCGCCACGCCTTGAAGGTGCTGCTGAAGTTCAAGCTGCTGGAACTGCAGACCATCCGCCGAGGCGAATGGAGCGCATGGCTCGCGCAAACGCCTTATTTCGCAACCATMCAGACGCGCTTTTTCGGCCACACCTCGCTCGAGGCGTTGGCCTCGGAGATTCTGGACGAGTTGGTCAGGTCAGGCGCTGCGAGCTGCGACGGATCGCATATTCGCAATAGCTGAAGGGAGCGGCGCACAAAGCAAAGCGCCCAGCCTTTTGAGGGGCTGGGCGATTTGGGCTGTAAGAGCCTGACGATGACCTACTTTCACACGGGAACCCGCACTATCATCGGC